>JALUYN010000584.1 GCA_027012915.1 Cellvibrionaceae bacterium | reverse complement strand
GGTGAGGCATTTGACTGGAAACGCTACAGGGAAGCGTTAGATAGAGGGTAGAGAGGGTAGAGAGGGTAGAGAAACAATGAGTTTTCTGGTTGTTGTTGTGGTATTTCTGATTGTCCAGTACTGGGGCTCCGGGGAACCGTTGCATCGAGATGGCTGGTGGAAGAGTTGGGCCGATACCATATCCCGTTCGTTCTCTGACAGTGGTATCACATTGTTGTTGCAGGTGCTGTTGCCGGTAGTGGTGGTATGGTGGCTGTTGCATTGGCTGGCCGGTGTTTCTTCCTTCTTGCTGATGCTGGCATCTGTCCCGGCATTACTCTATTGCTTGGGGCGCGGCGATTTTTCAGAGTGGGTAAATGGTTATATTGATGCCTTTAAGCGCAACGATAACGAAGTTGCCGCGGAGTACGCTCAGCGCTTGGGCGTTCTGACTGAGGAGCTGGATGGTTGGCCGGATTTACATCGCGCCGTATTGCAGCGGGTGACCTACCGTGCTTTTGAGCGCATGTTTGTGGCCATCTTCTGGTTTGTCTTGTTGGGTGTTGCAGGTGCGCTGTTCTATCGCCTGGCTCAATTTGCCCGGGAGCGTACAGAAAATTCTGAAGAAGTAAGATTATTGGCCGCTCGCCTGATGTGGATACTGGAATGGCCTGTAGTTCGCGTCTTGGGATGCAGTCTCGCTCTTACCGGAAATTTCATGGGCGCTTTTCAGTCTGTGATCGATAGCTTGTGGTCCTTCGATGAGTCCACCGAGCTTAAATTGGAGCGAATGGTTCACGGTGCATTGAACGTCAATGGTAGTGAGCTGGTGCAAGAAGGCATCACCGAAAGCGAAATTGAAGCGTTGCAGCCGTTATTGTCGCGTTCGCTGGTATTGTGGCTTTGCGTATTGGGGTTGATTGGATTGTTCTAGTGTCGACAGACCTTGCGACCTTCGAAAAAGCTGCAGGCACAAAAAACGGGCCGGAGTTAGAGGCCCGTTTTTTTGTTGCAAGGTTGTCAGAAATTACTTCTTACAAGCTTTCTTGGCAACGCGCATTTTATTGCCACACAGGGATTCGTCAGCCAGGCACCACTTGCGATCGCCGTCGAAGTTGATGATGGTACGAGGCTCTTTTTTGCCGGAGCAAACCACTTCAATTTTGTTGAAGGTGCGGCCGTCGGCGGTTTCGCCTGTACCGGCTTTCTTCAGGCTTTTGGGGCCAGCCATAGCGGTGGTTGCCAGGGTCAGCATCAGCAGAGCAATAACGTGTTTCATGGTTGTCCTCAGTCTCTAAAAATAGATAAATCGAAATCTGTGCGAGTGAGTTTTCTCGCTGTACATCTGTAATTTCGTACGCGGCTGCATTGTAACCTGTGTGTAAAAAAATCATACGCTGCGGCCAGCTCTGGAGCGGCTTTGGGTGTAAATTTCTGTTAAATCAAAGCATATTGGCGTGTTGTAACCATTTGCTTCCCTGTGTTCTAAATTGGTGTCAGTACTGGAATTAAAACGGCCATCTGTTAGGGTGAGTCACTAAACCGAAATAACGTTATCCCCGCTAATGAATGCATCCCACACTACCTGGCGCGAAGCGTTTCAGGCCTATACTTCGCCTCGTGTTATCGCCATGTTTTTCCTGGGTGTGGCGGCGGGATTACCGCTGCTGCTGGTATTTTCCACATTGTCTGCCTGGCTCCGGGACATGGAAGTCAGTCGCAGTGCTATCGGCTTTTTTGGTTGGGTGGGGGTGACCTATTCCATAAAAGTTTTCTGGGCGCCGGTGGTGGATCGATTGGGACTGGGCGTGTTGACTCGCGTTCTGGGACAGCGTCGCGGTTGGATGTTGTTCGGTCAGTTTGGGATTGTCGTTGGGCTGGTGGGGATGTCCCTAACGAACCCGCAGAGTCAATTGTTTTGGGTGGCGGTGTTTGCGGTGATGGTGGCGTTCTTTTCGTCGACGCAGGATATTGCTATCGATGCTTTTCGTATTGAATCGGCCAAAACCGAACTTCAAGGTGCCATGTCGGCCACTTATATCTTCGGCTATCGGGTGGCTATGCTGATTGCTGGAGCGGGTGCCCTGTATATCGCGGAATTCTATTCCTGGAGTATGGCCTACTGGGTAATGGCGGCGCTGATGGGGGTTGGTGTGGTCACCGTATTGTTGGTTCCCGAGCCACAAAAGATCGTCCCCGAGAATGCCGAACAACTGGAACACCGTCTTCATCAGTCGTTGCACCTCGAGGATAATGGCGGCAGAACCCGACGCCTGTTGCGTTGGTTCTTAGATGCAGTTGTTGGCCCGTTCGTTGAGTTCTTTCAGCGCAATGGTCGCTTCGCAATTTTGATTCTGCTGTTTATCGCTCTGTTTCGTCTGAGTGATATCGTAATGGGAATTATGGCTAACCCTTTCTATCTGGATCTCGGCTTCAGCAAATCTGAGATCGCGTCGATAGGCAAGGTGTTTGGTTTCTTTATGACGATCGCCGGTTCATTCTTGGGTGGTTTGCTTGTCGTGCGCTACGGAGTATTCGGCCCCTTGCTGCTCGGAGCGGTGATGGTGGCCAGTACTAACCTGCTGTTCGCTCAGCTGGCTATAGTGGGGCCTGATATTTCCTGGCTAGCGGTGGTGATCAGTGCGGATAACCTTAGTGGTGGCTTATCCAACGCGGCTTTTATTGCTTATCTTTCGGGTTTAACCAACAGAGCGTATACCGCAACACAATATGCGCTGTTCAGTTCCTTGATGACATTGCCGGGCAAATTCATGAGTGGCTTTTCTGGAGTGATTGTGGATGCTTCGGGCTACTTTGAGTTCTTTTTGTATGCGGCGATGATGGGTTTGCCTGCTATTGCTCTGGCCTGGGTTGTAATGCGGCATCATCGTATGGAGAACCGGCAAACATAGAACATCGATTTATATATTAGGGCCTGTTAACCGGGTACTTGATATATATTCATTCCATGTTGACCTCTGAGTCATTCTTGGACTCGAGCCGGTGGCCGCGCTTCTGTAGAATGCGCGCTTTTCACGCTTGAGTTCTTCTGATTATGAAATCTACCTATTTACTGCCACTGTTGTCCCTGCTGGCGTTGTTGTCCTCTGTGCCTGTTCTGGCCGATGAGATACGCCTCGTGAACGGCGATCGCCTCCAGGGCAGCCTGGTCAAAATTGAAGGTGAGCAAGTGACCTGGAATTCCGACAGTTTTGGGGATCTCACCATAGCCAAAAGCAAAGTCGAGCAGGTCCAGATATCGGCGCCGGTCAAAATCAAGGGCCAGGCCAAAGCTTGTTCGGTCCAGGGCATGGATGGGCCGCTTCTGGTGTATCACTGTGGCGATAGCAGTGAGCAGATCAAAACCGAGCTGGCGGTTGTTGATCGAGTCATTCCCTATGTTCGGCACACTGAAGGCAGCTATACCTATTCAGGCAAGACCTCCGTTGCGATTTCCATGAAGCGCGGCAATGAGGTCAAAGACGATGTGGATGTGGATACGGGCGTCGAGTTCCGCAAGAGCGACTGGCGTCACATTATGTCAGTCAACTATGAAAGTCGTTCCAGCGACGATGAGCCCAGCGACGAACTCTACGATCTCAAGTATCGTCTCGATTGGTTCTTCAGCGAGCGCTGGTTTTGGTTCAATGAATTGGGGTTCGGTATGGACGAGCCCAAGAATATTGATGAGCGCTTTGTCTACGGTACCGGTATTGGCGTGCAGTGGTGGGAGTACGCGCACTCGGCCTTCTCTGTAGCTTCAGGTCTTGAGTTCCTGAAAGAGAACTTTGATCCCACTGATGAAAACCTGCTGGACCCCAATTGGGAGGCTACCCGCGAATCAGGGTTCTGGACACTGTCATATAACTTCCGCCGCAAGTTGCCCTATTCATTGCATCTTATATCCAAGGGGCAAAGCCGCTGGTCGCTGGAAGATTCCCAGGACTGGGAACTGGATCTGGAATTGGGTCTGAGCATGCCGCTTGGCAAGCGTTTGTTCTCAGAGTACAAATTTGAGTACGACTACGATAATCAACCCAATGGCGACAATCGCAAGGAAGACAAGAAACTGACCGTGGGTATTGGCTATAAATGGTAATGTAATGGCTTGAAAAGGGCGCGGTTTGTCCTTATATCAGACTGTATATGTCGTCGAATAACTGAGGTTTAGCCGTGCCCCTACTGCTGTTTATCATTATGCCTGTCCTCGAAATGTGGATTTTAATCGAGGTGGGCTCCCAAATTGGCGCGCTCAATACCATCGCGTTGGTGTTGCTAACGGCGATGGTTGGCTTGGCTCTACTGCGCCGTCAGGGATTTTCTGCTATTGCCAGAGCCAATCAGAAAATGCAGGCCGGCGAGATGCCTCTGCAAGAGATGGTCGAAGGTATCTTTTTGGCCGTGGGCGGTGCGCTGTTGCTGACCCCTGGATTTGTCACCGATGTTATTGGGTTCTGCTGTCTGTTGCCGGGTGTGCGTCAACTGCTGTTGGGGCGCTTGGTTGAGCGCATGGTGGTTTCCGGCCAAGGTGGTTTCTATGCCCATACCTACCAGCAACGCCAGGGAGAGCGTGAAACCACGATTATTGAAGGCGAATTTCAGCGCGAGAACGATAAGCGTCTCAAATAATTTCAATTTTTTTCACTGCCAAGTGTTGAAATCCCTTTTTCCAACCCCATTACCGAATTCACAGGTTTTCTGCTGAAGCTCACGAGCTTGATGCTTGGGGCCTCAGCAAGCCCCGTAGGTGCTGCCTGCGGTTAATAATATTGGTGCCGGAACTGCCGGCCTAATCTGATAATGAAACTCATGTTTTGGAGACTAAATACATGAAAATTCGTCCATTACACGATCGCGTTGTGGTTCGCCGCAAAGAAGAAGAAACCAAATCCGCCGGTGGTATCGTGCTGCCTGGTTCCGCTCAGGAAAAGCCTAGCCAGGGCGAAATTGTAGCTGCGGGCACTGGTCGCATCCTGCAAAACGGTGACGTTCAGCCGCTGGACGTCAAAGTGGGTGACACCGTGGTATTCGGTAAGTACTCCGGTAGCAACACTGTTGAGATTGATGGCGAAGAGCTGCTGATCCTCAACGAGAGCGAGATTTACGGCGTATTGGAAGGCTAACTCAGCGCCTTCTGCGAGACACAAACAGTAGAAACGAATTTCTAGGAAAATAGATCATGGCTAAAGTAGTTAAATTCGGCGACGAAGCTCGCCAAGGCATGCTGGCTGGCGTAAACGTTCTGGCCGACGCGGTTAAAACCACTCTGGGTCCCAAGGGCCGTAACGTTGTTCTGGACAAGTCTTTCGGTGCGCCAACCGTAACCAAAGACGGTGTTTCCGTAGCCAAAGAAATCGAGCTTTCTGACAAGTTCGAGAACATGGGCGCGCAAATGGTTAAGGAAGTTGCTTCCCAGGCCAACGACGTAGCCGGTGACGGTACCACCACTGCAACCGTTCTGGCTCAGGCGATTGTTAATGAAGGCCTGAAGAGCGTTGCTGCAGGCATGAACCCAATGGACCTGAAGCGCGGCATCGACAAAGCGGTTACTGCTGCAGTTGCTGAAATCCAGGCCATTGCTCAGCCATGTGCTGACACCAAGTCTATCGAGCAGGTTGGTACCATCTCTGCCAACTCCGACTCTTCCGTAGGTCAGATCATCGCTGAAGCTATGGAAAAAGTAGGTAAAGAAGGCGTTATTACCGTTGAAGAAGGTAACGCGCTGGAAAATGAGCTGGACGTTGTTGAAGGTATGCAGTTTGACCGCGGTTACCTGTCTCCTTACTTCATCACCAACCAGGAAAACATGAGCGTTGAGCAAGAGTCTCCGTTCATCCTGCTGGTTGACAAGAAAATCTCCAACATCCGCGAGCTGCTGCCGACTCTGGAAGCCGTAGCAAAAGCTGGTAAGCCTCTGGTTATTATCGCTGAAGATATCGAAGGCGAAGCACTGGCCACTCTGGTTGTTAACAACATGCGTGGCATTGTTAAAGTTTCCGCGTGTAAAGCACCTGGTTTCGGCGACCGTCGCAAGGCTATGCTGCAGGACATCGCTATTCTGACCGGTGGTACCGTGATCTCTGAAGAAGTAGGTCTGGACCTGGAAGCGGCTACTCTGGAGCACCTGGGTACTGCCAAGCGCGTGACCATGAATAAAGAAATCACCGTTATCGTTGACGGTGCTGGCGAAGCTGAGGAAATTCAGGCTCGCGTTGGTCAAATCCGCACTCAAATTGAAGAAACCACTTCTGACTACGACCGGGAGAAGCTGCAAGAGCGCGTAGCCAAACTGGCTGGCGGTGTTGCTGTGATCAAAGTTGGCGCGGTTACCGAAGTTGAAATGAAAGAGAAGAAAGCTCGCGTTGAAGACGCCCTGCACGCGACCCGTGCTGCGGTTGAAGAAGGTGTGGTTGCCGGTGGTGGTTCCGCGCTGATCCGCGCTGTTGCCGCTATCGAAGGTCTGGAAGGTGACAACGAAGATCAAAACGTAGGTATTGCTCTGGCCCGTCGCGCCATGGAAGCCCCCCTGCGTCAAATCGTTGATAACGCCGGTGGCGAAGCTTCTGTTGTTGCTGACAAAGTTAAGCAGGGTGAAGGTAACTTCGGTTACAACGCTGCGACCGGTGAGTACGGCGATATGCTGGAAATGGGTATTCTGGATCCGGCCAAAGTAACCCGCTCTGCGCTGCAGGCTGCTGGTTCCGTTGCTGGCCTGATGATCACCACTGAGGCGATGGTTGCTGATGAGCCTTCTGAAGGTGGTGCTCCGGCTATGCCAGACATGGGTGGAATGGGCGGCATGCCAGGCATGATGTGATTTTTGTCCAGAGACGGTCTTTTCTCCCGATCTCTGCGTTGGATGCAAGTTTGCCAGGCTCATCCTTGAGCCTGGTCCCTACGGGATTGCCCTTCGGCAACCTAATTTGCTCCAGGCAAATTAGTCCGGTGCTCACGTACTTATACGTACGCTGCGCGCCGGGTTAATAATCCGCCTTGATCTCGGAAGAAAATCCTCGCCTCTGAATCAAAAATTCAGTGCCAAATTCCCGGGAAGGCTCATGTGCGAACATGGGCCTTTCTTCGTTTTAGCACGAACGCTGAGCGACGCTCCCGGTCATTCCCGCGTACGCGGGAGCCTTCTCCCGTCGGCAGAGGCTATCAGCGAAACCGCCCAACATCCTCATCAGTAGCGGCTTCTCTGCATTCGCCCCTTACAGAGGCCTTACCCCGGTTTAGGTTCTTCTCCAGTGTAAAATAGCCCTCGCGGCAGTAAGCCGTTTCTTCCAGTTTGCTCTCTAGACGCTGCACTAGGTGCTGATTGAACTTCTTCTTCATCTTTTCGGCTTTAGAGCTGTCGCCTCTATCGCTACCTGGCGGTGGGCCCTGACGTTGCCGTTCTTTGGGGCGTTGCATGGATAGTTCGTAGGTGAAGAACTTAGGGCCTGTTAACACTAATTCTGATGCTTCTGTTGCGTCTCAAATCGCGCCAATCTAGGCGCGAGAAGCGAGTTTAGTGGTTCTAAACGAGCGACGAGCAACAACGAGTGGCGCGATTTGAGGCG
>JALUYN010000583.1 GCA_027012915.1 Cellvibrionaceae bacterium | reverse complement strand
ATCCCGCGCCCTTTTTAACTTCTGCAAACAGGCCAAACCATGAGCAAGAAATACACTGCTAAAGTTACCCAGAAAGACGATCAGTGGAGCGCAGCCATTGTGCGAAGAGTTTCTTCCAGGAAGACCGTCGTATCCAAACAACAGGACGGCTTCAAGTCTGAAGAAGAAGCCAAGGCCTGGAGCGAGGCAGAGTTAAAAACCTTCCTTCAACAACTCAGCGACAAAAACAAAGCGCGCGCAGAGCAACGCCAAAAGTCCTGACCGAGGCAGCCCATGACCAACAACGATATTCTGCGTCGCCTGCGCTATATCTTTGATTTCAACGACCAGAAGATTGTTGCGATAATGAAACTGGCCAATCATTCGGTCACCCGCAAGCAGGTGACCGCGTGGTTAAAGAAAGACGATGACTCGGAGTTCCAAGCCTGTAACGACCGTCACCTGGCGTGTTTTCTAAACGGCTTGATCGTCGAAAAACGCGGCGCCCGCGACGGCGAGCCACCAGAACCGGAAAAGCAACTCAATAACAATCTGATTCTGTTGAAGCTGAAGATCGCGTTGAACCTGAGATCCGATGACATCATTAGCATTCTAGAGTTGGCGGATCTGACCATCAGTCCTCACGAGCTCAGCGCCTTCTTCCGGCGCCCGGACCATAAGCACTATCGTCAATGCAAAGATCAGATACTGCGTAATTTCCTGATGGGTTTGCAATTGCAACTGAAAGGCGAGCCCGATACCAAACCCGCTTTTGAGTGGAAAACACCGAAGCACTAGCACAACAGCGGGCAACTAGAAATAATGTCGGGCGGAGAGGCTCAACTCCCGATATCCATCACCGTCTTCGCGCGTTTGAGTCCACTCAACTCTTACACCTACATTTTTTTCGATGGCGTATTGATAACCCAGCTTGAATTGCTGTCGCTCACGTGACGAAGCAAACTCCCAATGCGTCAAACTCGCGGTCAAGTTGTGTCGAGACGATTGAAATAGTAATCCGAACGTTGCTCCTGCGGCCATATCCCAATGATCATCATAGAGATCACTGTATTCAACTTGCGCGCGGATAAGTCCATAACCCTTGAGATCGTTTGACAGATCGTAGGTATGACCGACACCGCCATTTACAAAGCTCGACCAGGCATCTGACTCGCCGCTCCGAATGCGCTGGCCACCGGAGTTCACTTGCCAGGACAAAGGTTGATGCAGCTGGTTACCGCTGGTCAAAGACATAATATTGATCAACTCGAATGCCTCAATCGATAGCGACTCACGCTTCTGAGCACGCAGAACCAAACGCCCCATGGCCAATGTCGAGCTCGGGGAATAACCCGCCAGGTTATCGAGCAGATCGTGATACGCAATTCTGGCATCGAGATCAACAAACACCTCACCGTCCACCTCTCCCACACGTACGCCCCAGACACGGGTTTCATGCCCCTGATCCGGCGCGATAGGAACCGGGATGCGCAGTTTTTGCATTGACTTCTGCACCGCCAATGCATGACGCTCTTTTAGTAAAGCATAGCGACGTTTGGCGATCACCTCATCGCGACCAGCAGTTTTATCCTGCAGGCTCTTCAGATGGTTATATGCCACTTCAACAATGGTCTGACGCTGCTCAACGCTTTCGCTCCGATAGGCATTGGATGTCAAGATCATCTCATCACTGACCAGCTGCTGCGTCAGCTTTCGTCCATTGACGGTGAGGCGATCGTTCTGGAACCCTTGGCGAGTTGCATTTGATGCGCGGTAGTGAACATCATCGATCATTCCCGCATCCTGCACAGCTCTGACAGTATCAATAGGTACCGCAACAACGGGGAATTTCTGCCCCAGATTGTGCCCCGGGCGAGCCACATCCAAGAGCTCCAGTAATCTTAATGAGCAGTTTTCATCAAAGAAGTAGTAATCGAAATTGACGAAGTTCAGTTCCCAAATATGAGCCAACATTTTGTCGATTTCATCAGAGTTCAGGTTGAGGTGATACTCCCACAGATCTCTATTATCAATTCGGGAATACTCTTTCACCTTCTCATAGTACGCCTGCGATGAGAATTGCCCCGGATAACCACCAATCAAACCGCGAAACGCGTACAGCATGCCATTGTCACTTTCATTCACAATGGCACCAAAATTCAGTGCATAGGACAGCAAGGGGGAATTGTTTTCCATATCCGGCGCATCTAACCGCAAAAATGTGTGGCCGTACATCGAGGAAGGGCTGTTCAGATAGCTGGACGCAAACACCAGTACCACTTTGTGGGTGTTCATTTTGGCACGCCAAGTGTCGTAATCCCTGCACTCGGGATCTACCTTGGGTAGATACTGTGAACCTACAACCTCAAGCCACTGCCAACGGGCAACATACTTGCAACGGATTTCCGGTTGCTTCTGGAAGGCCTCAAGCGTTGCCTGCAATTCAGCATATGCATTTGACTGACCATCATTGGCTAGAAAGAAATCTCTGTCGTCAACGAAACTGACCGAACTACCAGCTGATCTTGGCTCCATATGGAGAAGTGCCAACCAGTATGGATCATCCGCGAGCTCTTTCAAATCGGGACTAGCGTGGACAGTTAGACCGAAGGGGAGCAGTACAATAGCGGCGAGTACCACACGGAATCGAGCACCACTGGAGAAAATTTGAAACAAGGAATCATCCTTCAGGATGGAAGATTGGTATTAGCAGGATGACTTTGATTGAGTCATCCTGCATAACGTTTAGCTGAAGTAGTGTGCCAACTGCTCATCCTGTTGCATAACAGACCAGATAGCCGCAAGAACTTCATCGGTTGTTACGTCTTGGGACGGGAAAATAACATTGAAGTTTTCATGCATTGCACTGTTGAAAGCGGCACGATCCTGAGTCTGAATACCCAGAGACACCGCCATAGCATTCATGACTTCACCTTCACCACGCGCAACATCTTCAGACAACTCATCCATAACTGCGCTAACGTCAATCATCTCCTTACCGCCATACTTAATGGTACCGGAGCTTGAACAACCATTGGTGCCAAAAGTCACGCCAAAGGTATTGTTACCGGAAGTGCCGTTGGTGGTAATTGCCAAAACATGTGCAGCAGTACCCGACTGGCCTTCAAACAACATGTTACCCCAGCCACAACCTTCGCCACCGGCAGCGCCAGCCATAGCACCGGATGCCGTTACGGAAAGTGCCGCAGCCAAAATCAGTCGTTTCATAATCATATTCCTTCATCAACGTATAGAATAAACACTCCGAGAAAATCGAAATGTACAGCCCAACGCTAACACAGGATTAGGTAGTTTTGCGTTTTTTGTTACAGTTTTGTAAAGATTATATGAAGCAGTTTGCATTCCGCATCCAAACAGTGGACCGACAATACAAATCGAGCAAGAATCAAGCGGCACCGTTTTCAACAAGCCCAACATTATTAGCGCCTACCCACGCATTTTCTGCAATGCCAGCGCCGACTGCTCTCTCACCAACTTGCGTCCCAACTGCATCATGTGAACTTGATCCGGGCCGTCGGCGATACGCACCAAGCGTGCATATTGATAGCCCGCCGCCAGGGTAGTGTCTTGGCTTAAACCAGCCGCGCCATGGATCTGAATCGCGCGGTCGATAACATTGCACGCCATCTGTGGCACCACAATCTTGGTCATGGCAATTAGGTCCATGGCCGCCTTATCACCCTCAGTGTCCATCTTATGAGCGGCACTGAGTGCCAATAAGCGCGCCTGTTCAATATCGCAGTAGGACTTGGCAATATCCTCGCGCACCGAACCCTGCTGACTGAGAGGCTTGCCAAATGCGATACGCTGTTCCGCGCGCACGCACATCATTTCAAAACTGCGCTGTGCGACACCGATCAAGCGCATACAGTGGTGAATACGCCCCGGCCCTAAACGCTTTTGGGCGATTTCAAACCCACGACCTTCACCGAGAATAATATTCTCCTTCGGCACCCGCACATTGCGGAACACTATCTCGGCGTGTCCCTCTGGAGCATCGTCGTTGCCGAACACCTGCATGGGACGAATCACATCGATCCCCGGGGTATCCATGGGAACCAGAATCTGCGATTGCTGCAGGTGGCGGTTCTCGTTATCAGGGTCGGTTTTGCCCATTACGATCATAATCTTACAGCGTGGATCACAGGCACCTGAGATATACCACTTGCGACCATTGATTACATAGTCATCACCGTCGCGGATAATACGCGTTTCCACATTGGTCGCGTCACTGCAGGCCACATCGGGTTCGGTCATAGCAAAGGCAGAACGGATTTCCCCATTCAGCAAAGGCGTCAACCAGCGCTCTTTCTGCTCCGGTGTACCAAAGCGTGCCAGCACTTCCATATTGCCGGTATCCGGTGCACTGCAGTTGAAGATTTCCGAGCCGAAGCGGGTGCGCCCCATAACCTCTGCCAGTGGTGCGTATTCGAAGTTGGTTAATCCCGCCCCCAGTTCGCTGTCGGGAAGAAACAGGTTCCACAAACCTTCTATCTTCGCCAGCTCCTTCAACTGCTCTACGCGCTCTGGCGTATCCCAGCGATTGTCACCCGCAGCAACCGCATCATTGAGCTCCTGTTCAAAGGGCAACACGTGTTGCTCGAGAAAGCTCTCAACTTTGTTCTTGAGTTCCAGCACCTTATCAGAATGGGTAAACAGCATTGCAGCACCTCTTGGATTGCATCATCTAAATGTATGAATCCATGTTAGGCCCGCCAGATACATACTAAAAATGAATTGTTTTAATCAAAAACCATGCACATAATGAATAGTATATTTCGAGGCATGAGATAGAGATGGGCAGCAACTCCCCGCTTAACCGCATGGATCTGAATCTGTTTGTGATCTTTGACGCCATCTACCGGGAGCAGAATCTGACTCGCGCCAGCGAATCGCTGTTTCTATCGCAGCCCGCCGTCAGTCACGCCCTGGCCCGTCTGCGCGAGCGCTTTGATGACCCGCTGTTTGAGCGCCAGGGTAAGCGCATGCAACCCACGCCACTGGCACACAACATTATCCGTGAGGTGCGCCAGGGACTGGGCAACCTGGAAACGGCACTGCTAAAGGACACGCACTTTGATCCCGCCAGTTCCGAGCGCCATTTCAATATAGTGGTGCCAGATATGCTGGAAGCGTCGTTTGTCCATCGACTCGCCACCCACGTATTACCCGAAGCGCCACATATCAAATTGTCCAGTATCCGCATGGTGCGCAGCGAAATAGAACAGGCACTGCAACACGGTAAGGCCGACTTCGCCATCGATATTCGATTTCCGACCAGCAAAGATATCGGCCGCGAAGAAGTGTGGGCCGAGGAGTTTGTTGTGGTCGCCCGCCGTGACCATCCGGCACTGCGACAGCGAAAGCCGCGTCTGACACTGGAGCGCTACTTGAAAGCACACCATATTCTCGTCACCAATCGCTACGATGGCTTTGGCGCCGAGGACTACGCGCTTTCCAAACTCGGCAAGAGCCGCGCGGTCAGCATGGTGTGCCAGCACTACTACGCCGCCAACCGCGTGGTCAGACAAAGCGATCTACTGTTAACCCTACCGCGCAGCTACGGCCAATTGCTGGCTCGCAACGAAGATAACGTGACGGTGCCGCTACCCTTTGAAATGCCGCCATTGAGCATGCATCTGTACTGGCTTAAAAAGAGCCTTCAGGATCCCGCCCTTGCCTGGCTTAAGGGGCATATTGAAGCGCAACTGGCAAATATGCGCAGGGCTGTAACGAAATCAGATTGACTGGTGAATACAAAACACCCCGTCGTCCCCGTGCAAACGTGGCCCCCCGCAATAGTCAGCCCAGACCCACTGGATTCCCGCGTTCGCGCATTAGTGTCCGGGGAAATTATTGCTACGGATTTGTAGCCCCTGAAAACTATGGTTGTGCTTTAACTATGGTGAAAAGGGACTCGAAATATTTACCGTGGTTATCTGCTAGAAGGTTTTCGCCCTTCCTGGGCGAGTCAAGACTTTTGTTTGGCCAAAAGTCTTAACAATCTAAAGGCCACCCCAATCGTTGGCCTTCGGCTTCCCTCACTGCGAGCCGTTCACGACGGGCCGGTGTAACGCGAGTCCCTTCGCGATACACCTCAATTGCACGTCCCTGTGCAATTGACCCTATTCACGACTCTCCGTTCGGCAACTCATACGGGACCCGGGGTGCCACATTCTAATTACGCACATCTAATCCCCCTCTAAGTCGCTGAGCGCAGGAATGATATTCGGGGTCAATCGCACAGGACGTGCGATTGAGTCACAGCGAGCAGGGACGCGAGCCTGTGACGACCCCAGGAATATCAGCCCGGAGCGAGGAAGCCGAAGGCCGACTTTGCGGGGGCGGTTTGGGATCGCGAAGGGCTTTGGGCGCCCAAAGCCCTTGGCTCGCCCAGCAGGGCGAAACATTTGCTCAATGCGGTCCTGTCAATAAAGAAATACTCCACAAGGTATTTCCCCGGATAGCAGTGCGCGTTCGCGGGAACGACGCTTGGTTTGGGCGAGACAATTGTTTCCGACCACCACCATTTGATTGGCGTCAAAGCATCTCATTTGATAACACTTCTTGATAACCTCGGCGCTCAAAGTTGGCGTAGAATCGAACAGATTCAACACTCGCCAAATTTGGGAATCCGGAATGAAGAATGCTCGGTTGATTGCGTTATTACTACTGGTTGTAACTCTGGGAGTCAGCGGCTACTACTTTTGGCAGGAATCTCACAATGGCCTGCCCGAAGGCATTACCTCCGGCAACGGACGCATTGAAGCTGTGCAAGTCGACATCGCCACCAAATACGCCGGGCGACTGGACGCGGTTTATGTACAAGAAGGCGATCTGGTTAATAAAGGACAAGTGGTTGCACGTATGGATACCCGTCAGCTGGATGCCGCCCTCGCGCAATCCCAGGCGCGTTTGGCTGAAGTGCGCCAGACCGTTGATCAAGCGCTGGCCACCATTGCCCGGACCGAGAGTGATATTTTGCTGGCAGAAAAACAGTTGGCGCGCTACAAGCAATTGCTGAACCGCAAAGCCATATCACAAGCCGACTATGATATTGCCTACAACACATTGAGCGTCGCCAAAGCCACCCTCGGCGCCAACCGCGCCGGGCTGCGCACCCAGGAATTTGCGGTCAAAGCAGTAGAAGCTCAGGTCCGGGAAATTGAAACCCAGCTGTCCGATGCCGTGCTGCTCGCTCCCACACAGGGTCGAGTGCTCTACAAGCTGGCAGAGACCGGCGAGGTTCTTGGCGCGGGCGGCAAGGTAGCCACCCTACTCGATCTCAGCGATATCTATATGGAGATCTATCTACCATCTCGGGACGCGGCAGACACCGCCATAGGTGCCGAAGCTCGAGTCCGCTTTGACAGTCTGCCAGAATTTGTCGAACCGGCCCGGGTATCTTTTGTGGCTCCCCAGGCGCAGTTCACCCCCAAGCAGGTGGAAACCGCCAAAGAGCGGGACAAGTTGATGTTCCGCGTCAAAGTGCAACTCAACCCCGAGCGCTTTCTGCCCTATCTGGACCATGTAAAAACCGGAGTGCGCGGCGTGGCCTATGTCAAAATTGACCCAACACTGGAG
>JALUYN010000582.1 GCA_027012915.1 Cellvibrionaceae bacterium | reverse complement strand
ATTGCCTGTGGTGTTTTGGGTGCGCTTGGCCGGCTCGTGCCTGTGCTTGCCAGGTTTCGCCAGCTTTGGGGTTTCGCAATGTTGGCTCTATTTGCGGCTCTGTGGGCGACTTTCTGGGGACATCAGCGCTTGGATAACCGCTTGAACGCTGCCCTGGAGGGTGTGGAGCTGCAGGTTGTGGGGACGGTGGACTCTCTGCCAGTACGCACCGAGCGGGGGCTGCGTTTCGTATTAAAAGTCGAGTCTCTGAGTGGCATTGAAGGTCAGAAAGGTGAAAATGTGATGCCGCTGGCGAAATTTCCAGAACGCATACGTCTCAACTGGTATTCCGATAAGTATGTGCTAGCCGGCTCTCGCCTGGAGCTGCGTGTGAAACTGAAGCGGCCCCATGGTTATGTAAATCTTGGTGGTTTTGACTACGAGCGATGGCTGTTAAGCCGGGGCATAGGTGCGACAGGCTACGTTCGCCGGTGGTTGGGCAATCAGGTTCTGCAAGAACAGGGATTGTCTTTTTCATCTATTCACCGCGTGCGTCAAGAGTTCAGGGAGAAGATTCTTGCCAGCGCAACATCCGCCGAAGCATCAGCTCTAGCTGTCGCCTTGGTGACGGGGGATAAGAGCGCAATACTCGCGGAGGACCGAACTCGCCTTCAGTACTTGGGATTGGCACATTTGTTGGCGATATCGGGTCTGCATATCGGTCTGGCTGCCGGAGTGGGGTTATTGCTGGGGCAAGGGGTTGGGCGTTGTCTAAATGCTCTGTCTCCGGGCTACTGTTTTACGCCTGGCATAGCTATGGGGTGTGCTTGGGGTGTCGCGGCGAGTTATGCGCTGTTAGCTGGGCTTTCGCTACCCACGCAGAGAGCCTTGCTGATGTTAACGGTGTGGGTGTTGGTATCGCTCAGCGGGAGGCGTTTTAGCCCATGGTTTGCCTGGTGGTTTGCACTGGCCGTTGTGTTCTGTTTTTTTCCGCTGAGCCTCTACGATTTGGGACTATGGCTGTCTTTCGGGGCAGTGGCTATTTTGGTTGCCACATTTCAGGGGCGCTGGGTTGGGCAGCGCGCCCGCTGGCGACAACTGCTTTGGGCACAAGCCGTATTGTTTGCCGCTCTGGGGCTGTTGCAGTGGTTTGCCGGGCTTCCAGTGTCTTTGGTCTCGCCGCTCGTCAATTTTATGGTTATTCCCTATGTGGGGATACTGGTAGTTCCTGTGCTGTTGTTAATGACGGCAATTGCGTTTGCGAGCGCGGAATTGTTCGAGTTGATTCTAAATTATGCTCTGATGCCTTTGCAGTTTCTGGTTTGGTTTTTGGATCAGTTCGAAAGTGGCTTGTTAATGATCGCCGATTGGGAGTTCTGGTTGTGGCAAAGGTCTGGCGTCGCGACTTTTGATGTTCGAATTGCAATGTTCTCTATTGCGCTGTTGCTCTTCAGCCCGCTGCCGCAATTGTTAAAATTACTGGCGTTGCTGGGCAGTGTATCGGTGATCTGTTCCAGAGAGGTGATATCCGAAGGTCTCGAAGTTGTGGTTTTGGATGTTGGGCAGGGACTCTCTGTAGTCATCCATGAGCGAGAGCGTCATCATCTAGTGGATGTCGGGCGGGATTTTCACGTTGCGGGAGTACTATTGCCTTACTTTCAATACCGAGGCATCACTCAGCTAGATACGGTGGTGGTCAGTCACGGTGATGCTGACCATGCCGGAGGCTTGCCGCCATTGGTAAATTCCATGTCTGCGGAGAAACTCTGGATCCGCGCTGAAGATGCCCGACGATGGTTGTCTGCAGAGATTGAGGAATCTGTGCCGATATCGCCCTGCAGTGGTAAGAGTCTGAGCTATTGGGGTGATGTGCGAGTTACGAGGTTTGGCGTTGGAGAAGGTGAGTTTGATAATGCCAATGATCGCTCCTGTGTTTTGCTGCTCGAATATGCGGGTGTTCGGATTCTGCTCCCCGGTGATATTGAGAATGGCAGGGAGCAGTTGCTGTTAGCTGAGTCTGAGCTCTCAGCCCCCGTTGATATTCTTATGGCTCCTCATCACGGCAGTCGTACATCATCTGGTCGGCTCTGGGTTCATCAGTTGAGACCTCGCTGGGTTGTGTTTAGTGCGGGTTATCGAAATGGTTACGGTCATCCAGCTACAGAGGTTGTAGATCGCTATCAGCGAGTGGGAGCATCGCTCCTGAATACCGCTGAGCTGGGGGCTGTTCACTTCACTATTTCGCCGAAGGGAAAAGTGCTTTGGAACAGTGCGCGCAATCTTCGTAAACGTTATTGGATGTAGCTATCTATCGTTGGCGAATATGGTAAAGTCTGGGTCTGGAGTGGGTTTCGTCACCTCGGGGTAGTGCGGCTGATCGCGCTTTGAGCTAGCTGATGTTTTTTTGATATTGGCTTTGGTGTTAGCTTAGATGGTGGCGAACCGGGAACCCGATAAAGATAATGAAGGGAAGTATTTGTGCTTGAGATAGTTTCTGCCGGTGGCTGGCTTATGCTGCCGATTATTTTGTGTTCCATCGTGGTCATTGCCATCGCAATTGAGCGTTACTGGACATTAAATGCCGACAAAATTGCACCGCGTCACCTGTTGGCCCAAGTGTGGGGATGGTTGCGTAATAATCAAATGGACGCGAGCAAGCTCAAAGAGCTGAAACAATCTTCTGAGTTGGGGTTGATTCTCGCCGCCGGTCTCAGTAATTCTCGGCACGGTCGTGAAGTAATGAAAGACAGTATCCAAGAAGCAGCCAATCAGGTGGTCCACGATTTGGAGCGCTATTTGGGTGTATTGGGAACCATTGCCGCTATCGCCCCCTTGCTTGGGCTGTTGGGCACGGTGCTGGGCATGATTAAGGTCTTCACTGCAATTATGGTCCAGGGGACAGGCAACGCAGGAGTTCTGGCTGGTGGTATTTCAGAAGCTTTGATTACCACCGCCGCCGGTTTGTGTGTGGCAATTCCAGCGATGATGCTGCACCGATTTTTCTGTCGCAGGGTAGATGGCTTGATGGTCGTTATGGAGCAGGACGCTGTAAAGCTGGTGGATGCTTTGCACTCGGACCGCCGCGTAGATGTTAAAGAAGCTGTTTGAGTTGGACCTGACCACACTCTGTCAATTATCGATGTTGTGACTAAAAAGCCGCCAATTTAGGCGCAAGGAGAGTAGTTTGGTTTGTCCAAATAAACGACGAGCAACGACAAGTGGCGGCTTTTTAGCCACAACCCGAAGGGCTGGGACCATTTTCTCGCCCAGTCGCGTTGTCGCTCACTCATGTAGAATTACTACACAGCGTTCCCTCCGCCTTGCTGGACGAAAAAATGGTCTCCAGCAGCGACAATTGACAGAGTGTGGGCAGGTCCTTTTGTGAAGTTCAAACGGCAATCAAATCAGGAAGACAGTATTAACCTGACACCGTTGATTGATGTGGTGTTTCTTCTGCTGATTTTCTTTATGGTTTCAACCACCTTCACAAAAGAAACTCATCTTAAGGTCGATCTTCCAGAAGCGGTGGGTGAGCCCGGAGTGAAGCAGGCGGAACCGCTGGAAATTCTGATTGATGCTCAGGGCAACTATTCGGTGAACGCTAAGGCGCTCGTCAATAACCAGGGTAAAACCCTCAAGGCTGCATTGCTGAAAATTGCCGAGGGCAATCTTGATCGTCCGTTAATGATAACCGCTGATGCAAAAACGCCACACCAGTCGGTGATAACTGCAATGGATGCCGCAGGGCAGGCCGGTTTTGTGCATCTCAGTATGACGACGCGCAAGCCTAGCGACGAACCATAGTATTTTGCAGTCAATGCTCGGAAATTCTTGATGCAACAGCGCATTTTGTCCGCATGGTATGAGGGCCGCTGGTGGTTGTACTTGTTGCTGCCGCTGGCTTGGCTATTGTCGCTTTTGGCGAGTTGGCGTCGTGCCACGCTATCGCACAAAGCTGTTCCACTTGAGGTGCCGGTTATCGTTGTTGGCAATATCGCTATTGGTGGGACCGGTAAGACACCGCTGATCATTGCGTTGGTGAAATATTTACAAGAGCGGGGATATAAGCCCGGCGTTATCAGCCGCGGCTACGGTGGCAGCGCTCCTTTTTACCCTTTCAGTGTTACTCTTGATTCTGATCCTGCGGTCTGTGGTGACGAGCCTTTGCTGATTTCCTTGTCCACGGGTTGTCCCGTTATGGTGGGGCCTGATCGGGTAAATTCAGCCCGACAGCTGATACAAGATTTCGGTTGCGATGTCATTCTTAGTGATGACGGGTTGCAACACTATCGCCTGGCTCGTCAATTTGAGATCTGTGTGGTCGATGGTCAACGACAAATGGGAAATGGTTTTTGTCTGCCTGCGGGACCGCTGCGGGAGCCACCTTCGCGCCTGCACTCGGTAGATTGTGTTGTTGTTAATGGCAGTCAGTCTCTGTCTGTTGAGGGGCTTGACAGTCACTCGATGCAGCTAAAGCCAACCTTATGGCAGCACGTTGCCGGGCGGGAGGAGCAAAAACCTATGCCGTTTATCAAAGAGCAGACTGATGGGAAAGTTCTGGCGGTAACAGGCATTGGCAATCCGCAGCGTTTTTTTCATACCTTGTCTGAATTGGGGTTGCGACCTGATACCAGGGCTTTTCCAGATCACCACCCGTTTACGGCTAGTGACCTGGCGTACGCTAAGGGACAATGCTTGTTGATGACGACAAAAGATGCAGTGAAGTGCCGCGGGTTTGCCGACGATAACTGGTGGAGTCTGCTGGTTACTTCCGATTTACCACCTTCCTTTTGGAAGAAGTTGGACGATTTTCTGGAGAAACAAACATGAGCCGCAGCGCCGAAGTCGAATATACCGTCGTTATTCCAGCTCGATACGATTCGAGCCGTTTGCCAGGCAAGCCTCTGGAGTTGATTGACGATTTGCCTATGATTCAGCATGTCTATCAGCAGGCACAGAAAAGCAGCGCTGCCAGAGTGATTGTCGCCACCGATGATCAGCGCATTATCAATGCTGTGCAGGGTTTTGGAGGCGAATGCTGTAAGACATCTTCTGAGCATGAGTCCGGCACTGATCGAATTCAGGAGGTGGTGGAATTTCTCGGATTGCCCGATGATCACATTGTGGTCAATGTTCAGGGCGATGAGCCGCTGATTCCGCCAGAAGTAATCGACCAGGTGGCGCAAAATCTGTCGCGCATGGAAGAAGCCAGTGTTGCCACTCTGTGCGAAAAAATAGAAGCGGTAGATGAGTTTACCGACCCCAATGCCGTTAAAGTAGTGATGGATAAAAACGGTTTTGCGCTCTACTTCAGTCGAGCATCAATTCCCTGGCCGCGTGATACGTTTGCGACCACCAAAGCAATCCTGCCGATGCAGCCCGCTTTTGCGCGCCATATTGGTATCTACGCCTATCGTGTGGGGCTGTTGAATGAATTTAAGGGCTGGCCAGTTGCAATGCTCGAGGAGCTGGAATGCTTAGAGCAACTGCGGATTATGTGGAACGGTCATCGTATCCATGTAGCTCAGGCTTCGGCAGTTGTCCCGTCTGGTGTCGATACACCTGATGATCTGGCGCGCATTCGCTCTGTTTTTGAGGACTAGTGCTCGGCAGGCTCGTTGAGAAGCTCCGCAACCTATTCTGAGTGATGGGGAGAACTCATAGTGGGCTGTTTGTCTTGTTAGCACCACCGGTTTGGCATCGCCGGTCTGAAGGTGAAACCTAGTTCGGATTAATTTCTTCTGGACATGTCGCGATATTTGTCATAAAAATGTTGTCTCTTGCATTGCGCAGGCGTTGTCGCTTATGCGCATTTTGCAGTTCAAAAAATAATAACAATCAACAACATCATAAAAATAATAGCGAAGAGGTAAATTTGTAATGTCTGATCGACAGACTGGCATCGTTAAATGGTTTAATAATGCTCGTGGATACGGTTTCATCACTCGGGAAGAAAGCCCCGATGATATTTTTGTTCACTACCGAAATATAGAAGGTGAGGGGTACCGATCTCTCAACGAAGGTCAGTCGGTAGAGTTCGATCTGCAGCACGGCGAGAAAGGCCTGCAGGCAGAAAAGGTAATCTGCTTAACCTAGCCTACTGTCTGATCATAGAGATCCGAATGCATAAAAAAACGCGGGAATTACCCGCGTTTTTTTATGGCGTTTGCTGCGACTGATCTTGGATCGTATCGCCTGTCATACTATTGTCTATTTCCGCCTCGGACTCAGGTTCCGTTTCTGGCAGCTCGTAGGGCAATATATAGATCAGAATACCAATGACCGGGTGGTCGATATAGTGAATTTCTTTGCTTCGCATTCGGCGTTTTTGCTGCATGGTTGTAATGCGAGAGCTGACGTAGGGTTGATCCAGAATTTTTTCGTATTCGCTGCTGATCAGTTGCAATTGATCCCAGGATGGCAGGTGATGTTCGGTGGCACTTTGTGCTTCATCACGTGTATCTCGGGTTGGAACGGCAGGCAAGGGCGGGTAGTCCGACGCTTCCTGGCCAAAGTTGTGGTGAAATTCTGTAAACCAAAGATTGGTTTTAAGGTGAAGGTAGCGCGCGACGCTGAGCTGAACGCTGCCTTCCAGCTCAAAGTGTTCTCCGTACTGTTTGCCGCCGTTGATCAGAAGCGATGGGGCTTCGTCGGCACCCCAGACCTGTTGGCGCCAGGCTTCGTGAAATAGCACGCGGTGCCCTACAGAGCGCTCTAAATCGCGAATGTTGTTATTGAGCAATCGTTGTTCAATTGGTAGCTGATAGTAGTCTGCTGTTTCCAGCAGCGCTTCTACATCCACGTGTTCGGTCTGTTCGGGATCTTCTAACTGCTTCCAATTTGGGGGGTAGGCAATAGCGATATTGGTGGGCCAGGTTTCCTGTTGACGTTGATTTGGATTTTGCGCAAATACGATCATCTCTACCTGAAACCAGCGACCTTCGTTACCGTGGTCATTAGTTTGCTCGGAGGAGGGTTGTGTTGAGTCGATACTGCTCTCACCAGTATTGGTGTTTTGCGCCAGTGTGTTGTGAGTCCACAGTATGGTCATCACAGCGATCAGTGATAGAGGCTGTCGTGCTTTCTTGAGGAATGTCACGAGCCTATTCATAGCAAATTCTGGAGTCATCGGTATATTTCATTTGTCGTTAATCAGGCGCTTTGCGCCAAAGATTCAAGCAGATTGACCACATTATCAATACGGGCCTGCGGGCTGTCCATCTCAATGTCGAACTTCAGTGCGCTGGCGCCTTCAAGGCGATAGTGCTGAGGTTTAGTCTGTACCATTTTAACAATTGTGAGGGGATCCACTTGGGTAACAGCGCCAAACTCCATCTTGCCGGAATTGCTTCCTGCTTCCAGCTTTTTGATGCCCAATGTTTGGGCTCGAAGTTTAATGCTGGCAACCTTGAAAAGATTCTTGCAGGGGTCGGGTAGCAGGCCGAATCGGTCAATCATTTCTACTTGTAACTCCCTGAGTGCTTCATCGCTATCTGCAGCGGAGATGCGCTTGTACATCATCAGCCGAGAGTGAACGTCGGGCAAGAAATCATCCGGTATAAGCGCAGGAATGCGCAGGTTGATATCGATGCCTGTGTCGATTGCTTCTTCCGGATTTGGTGTCTTGCCGTCTTTGATGGCTTTTACTGCGCGGTCCAGCATATCCATATATAGGGTGAAGCCGACGGCTTGCATTTGACCGCTTTGTTCGTCACCCAAGAGCTCGCCGGCACCACGGATTTCCATGTCGTGGGTTGCCAGTGTAAAGCCTGCGCCAAGATCGGTGGTTTGGGCGATGGCATCCAGGCGTTTTATAGCATCGTTTGTCATTGCCTTTTTATGTGGCGTCAGCAGGTAGGCGTAGGCCTGATGGTGAGAGCGACCTACGCGACCGCGTAGCTGGTGAAGCTGTGCGAGCCCGAATTTGTCTGCGCGATCAATGATAATTGTATTGGCGTTAGGAACATCAATCCCCGTTTCAATAATCGTTGTGCACACCAGTACATTGAAGCGCTTGTGATAAAAGTCGGACATGACTTCTTCAAGCTGGCGTTCTCGCATTTGTCCGTGGCCAATGCCCACACGAGCTTCCGGAATAAGCTCTTCAAGTTCCCGGGCGGTCTTCTCAATGGAGCTGACCTCGTTGTGCAGGTAGTACACTTGGCCGCCGCGTAGAATCTCACGCAAAACGGCTTCCTTGATCATATTGCTCTCTGACTGTCTGACGAATGTTTTTACTGACAGTCGCTTCGCGGGCGGCGTGGCAATGATCGACAGATCGCGAATCCCGGACATGGCCATGTTCAAGGTTCGAGGAATAGGTGTCGCGGTAAGCGTCAAAATATCTACCTCGGAGCGCAGGCTTTTGAGACGCTCTTTTTGACGGACGCCGAAGCGATGCTCTTCGTCGATGATCAGTAGACCGAGGCTCTTGTAATTGAGATCCGACTGCAACAGGCGATGGGTGCCGATCAAAATATCCACTTTGCCTTCACTCAGACGATTCTGGATGGCTTTCACTTCTTTGTCGCTTTTAAAGCGTGATATCACTTCAATGCTCACGGGCCAGTCGGCAAAGCGATCACGGAAATTTTCGAAGTGTTGTTGTGCCAAAAGGGTGGTGGGTACCAGCATGGCTACTTGCTTGCCGCTGTATGCGGCGATAAATGCCGCGCGCATGGCCACTTCTGTTTTACCGAAGCCGACGTCACCACATACCAGGCGATCCATGGGTTGTGAGGAGTACATATCCTTGCAGACTGCGGCGATGGCATTTTCCTGATCTACTGTTTCTTCGAAGGGGAAGTCGTTGGCGAATCGCTGGTAGGCATCTCGCTGCTCTGCAAAGGCATGTCCTTTGCGAGCGGCGCGTCTGGCGTAAATATCCAGCAGCTCTGCCGCGGTGTCTCGTACCTGTTCTGCGGCTTTTTTCTTGGCTTTTTGCCACTGCTCACTGCCGAGTTTGTGCAGTGGCGCGTGGTCTGGGTCGGCACCGGAATAGCGGCTGATCAAATCCAGGCTCGATACCGGCACGTAGAGTTTGGCACCATTGGCATACTCGAGGGTAAGAAACTCGTTGGTATCACCATCGTGGCTAATGGTTTCCAGGCCAAGGTAGCGACCCACGCCGTGATCAATATGTACTACTGGCGAGCCTATGGTGAGCTCGGTGAGATTGCGAATGGCATTCTCGTTTTGCTCCGTGGGCTTTTGTCGGCGCCGGCGCTGGCGAATACGTGCACCGAAGATCTCGTTTTCCGTGAGTACGCAGAGGTTGGCCTCGGGCAGGCTAAAACCGTGACTCAACTCAGAAATGATTACGCTAGTGGCGTCTTCTTCTCTTAGGAAGTGTTGCCAGCTCTCGGGTTGAAAGGGGGAAACCTTGATCCGTTGCAGCAGTTCCAGCAAGGCTTCGCGTCGTCCAGCCGATTCTACGCAGAACAGCACTCGCGTCGGCGTGTGATTGAGAAAGTTCTCGAGTTTGGCCAGTGGAGACTCGGCTTTGGAATCCACCGCAACATCCAGTGTCGGCTCGGTGGGTAGATTCCACTTACCTTGACTTTCAATGAGACGTTCATGATTGAGCGAAGTACGAGGGTAGTGGTTGAGCTGCTGGAAAATGTCTTCCGAAGGAATGAACATCTCCGCAGGCTTGAGAATCGGCCGTTGCACGTCGCCGCAAAGGCTGTCATAGCGCTCGGTCACTTCGCTCCAAAAGTGTTCTGTGGCCGCTGGTATGGCACCTACGGTCAGAAATTGGGTGTCTGCAGGTAAATAGTCGAACAGAGTGCTGCACTGTTCGTAGAACAGCGGCAGGTAGTACTCAATGCCCGCTGGGCTAATGCCATTACTGATGTCCTGATAGATGGGGCACGCTTTGTGGTCAACATCGAAGCGCGCGTGCCAGTTGTCGCGAAACCGGGATATGCCCAGTCTGTCGAGCGGGTATTCCTTGGCGGGCAACAGTTCGATTTTCTCAAGTTTGTCGACGGTGCGCTGGGTTTCCGGGTCAAAGGTGCGCAGCGACTCGATTTCATCGTCGAAAAGGTCAATGCGAAACGGGGTATCGCTACCCATCGGGAAGATGTCCACCAGGGCTCCTCGCACCGCGAACTCGCCGTGTTCGTAGACGGTATCGACGCAGTGGTAGCCTGCGTTCTCCAGTTGAGCGCGCATGGTGTCAATCACAAATTCCTGGCCGGGTTTTAAAACCAGGCTGTTTCCTGCTAAAAAGGTGGCTGGTGGCAGGCGGTGCATTAGGGTGCTGACTGGCAGAATCAAAATGCCTCGACGCATTTGTGGCAGTCGATAAAGAGTCAGCATGCGCTCAGAGATGATGTCCTGGTGTGGCGAAAAGTGATCATAGGGCAAGGTTTCCCAATCCGGCAGACTGAGTACCGTTGGGGTGTCACCTTCGACAGCGCTATCGCTGAAAAAAAAGTTGAGCGCGCTTTCGATATCCCGGGCGGTTTGTGTGTCGGGGCATAAAACAACCGAGAGGCTGTCGTGTTGGGCTGCGGATTCGTAGATCGCCAAAGTTTGGCTGTCGCCGGTAAGATCGCCCCACTGGTGTTTGTCACCGGGTTCTAGAGCGCTGTTGGTAATCTGTGGTGGGAAAACAAAAATGCTGGAGTTGGAAGCCATAAAGCGGGATAAATCAGGGATCGTATTTCAAGTGATGGCTATTGTAGCGGTGAAAGCAGTAGGGCGGAACGTGTTTGTTAGAGCAGCGTCGAGAAATATGGGAAGGCTGTTGGGCTTGGCCCTCTTGCTACTGGTGTGTGGGTGTGCCTCAAATTCCCCTAATGGGGTCTCTTTAAAAGGGTTGGCAAAGTCAGACATAGATTTGGTCGCTGACGCCCACAGGCGTATGGCAACGGATATGACGGCGCAGCTTTTGGTTAAGCTCTATAAGCGTAATCCCCGCGAATTAAGGCGTGAATCAGGGATAAGCCTGTCGTTGCGCGAACGCCAGTTTGCTACACAGGAGTATGACGCAGTGTCACTGCGAGCGGTAAGCGGCAGTCGTGGCATCGAGGCTATCCGACTTGCTTTTGATAGTGACTATTCTGGGGACAGAGTGTTTGCGCTGATGTTGGGGATTAGTGATATGTTGCATGAATCCTACGGCGGAAAACATGAGTTTTACATGTTTGACGAGCTTGACCAGCAGAAGCTCTACCACAGCGCCCGCAACCTCGAGGTGGTGGCGTGGTTGTTGCGATCTCGCATCGATGCGCGTGGTCAACCCCTGATCCTTTCCAATCACCTTGAGGGCAGGCAAGCCAACCTGAGTTTTGAGAGGTTGCTGGGCAAGATGATTGCCAATCAGGATATGATGGCTGTCATAATCGCCGGCAAAAGTCAGCGGGCCATAAATACTGTGGCTCACTCAGTGGTGAGCATGACTTTGATTCCCCTATAACATCTGTTTATGAAAAATTTGTGGCAATTGGGCGTTTTTTGATCTTGGTTCTTGCGCCTGCCTAAGCTTGCAACGATAATAGCGCCCCCATTTCATGGTGGCCTGCCCAAGAGGGGCGGAATCTGAGGTGGTAACCCCCTAAATTGACTTCAACTGAAGGTACCTAGACAGTGAGTATGAGTAGACCTAAGCCAGACGACTACTTCAAGGACTGGAAAGAGCGCGAAGCGCTTGCGGAAAGCATGATCCCGATGATTGGCAGCCTCAATCGTCAGAATAACGTCAGCGTCTATGTGTACGGTAAACCATTGGTTAACCGCTCTGTAATCGACATTATGAAGGCACACCGTTTTGTGCGTCAGGTAGAGTCCAACGAGCTGTCCGAATTTGAAACGTTCCCGATTGTAGAAGCACTGACCAAGCTGGAGCTGGGTCCTGCGCATATTGATGTGGGACAGCTGGCCGTTCGCTATATGGAGCAGGGCGAAGGTGCCGATGTATTGGAGTTTGTCAAAGCCAATGTTGCTGGTGCCATTGAGAACAAAGACAAGCCTTTGCCAGAGCCTCAGGACGTTGTTCTCTACGGTTTTGGTCGTATCGGTCGTTTGGTAGCGCGTCTACTGATCGAGAAAGCAGGTTCTGGCGATGTATTGCGTCTGCGCGCCATTGTTGTGCGTAAAGGCAATGCTGTTGATGATCTGGTCAAACGCGCTAGTCTGTTGCGTCGTGATTCTATTCATGGATCCTTCAAGGGCACCATTCGCGTTGACGAAGAGAACAATACCCTGGTTCTGAACGGCAACCCGGTAAAAATTATCTACGCCAGCTCTCCTTCAGAGGTGGATTACACCGCTCACGGCATCAATAACGCCATCATTGTCGACAACACCGGTGTGTGGCGTGACGAAGACGGTCTGGGTCAGCACTTGAAGTGCCCCGGTGCTGCCAAAGTCATTCTGACCGCGCCTGGCAAGGGCGATATTAAGAATGTTGTTTACGGTATTAACAACAATGTTATTACCCCGCAAGACACCATTCTGTCTGCGGCATCCTGTACTACCAATGCTATTACACCTGTCCTGAAAGTGATGATGGACAAGTACGGTGTTGAAAACGGGCACGTTGAAACCGTTCATGCCTACACCAATGACCAGAACTTGATCGATAATTACCACAAAGGTGATCGTCGTGGTCGTAGCGCAGCTATGAACATGGTTATTACTGAGACGGGTGCTGCCAAGGCTGTAGCAAAGGCGCTGCCTGAGCTGAAGGGTAAGTTGACCGGTAATGCGATCCGCGTACCAACACCCAATGTTTCTATGGCGATTCTGAACCTGAATCTGGGTAAGGAAACTACCACTGAAGAGTTGAACGACTACATGCGCGAAATGGCATTGCATTCGCCATTGCGTCAACAGATCGATTTTACCAACTCTCCAGAAGTTGTTTCTACCGACTTCGTTGGGTCTCGTCACGCTTGTGTCTTTGATAGCCGTGCCACCATCGTTGATGGCAAGAATGCAGTTTTGTACTGCTGGTACGACAACGAGTTTGGTTACAGCTGTCAGGTTGTTCGTTGCCTGGAAGATATGTGTGGCGTAGATTACAAGATGTTCCCATAACACCTTTGTTAATCGCGACACAAACCGCTGCTGGCAACAGTAGCGGTTTTTTTATGCCTGGCGATTGTGAACTGCCGATTTGGACGCGGGTTTATGTTGCGAATCGCCTGGACTGTACAAAATCTGACCGGCAACCCGAGACTTTAGTCTAAGAGACTGAGTTAATTGACTTTTTTTGCAACAAAAATGGTTCAAAGTTGTCATTCTGGCTGGTCAGACGGCTCTCTCATCTCTATAATTTGCCGCGCTATGCTTCAGGCTCGCCAAAAGGTGGGCAAATACCTATAAATTCAGGCGAGTCTGGCGAGCAAATGCACTTTTCATACCTTCGACTAAACTGACGGTTTATTGGTTTCCTGAAATTTGTGGGAACAGGGAGTATATGGTCCCTAGTTTCGCAATTGGCCACGCGCGAACACTCCGCGTTGCCCTGCATTTGCTCATAACAAATTAAGGTTGCATGCGTGGGCGTGCAACGACGCTTTCAAACAAGTGATTAGGCAGAGACGTATGATTAAGATCCGTCGGGGTTTGGATTTACCCATATCCGGAGCTCCCGAGCAGGCCATTTCTGATGGCCCTTCGATCCGATCTGTCGCTGTAATTGGGGCTGATTACCACGGTATGAAGCCGACAATGGCAGTGCAGGTAGGGGACAAGGTTAAGCTTGGGCAGCTTTTGTTCACTGATAAGAAGACCGAAGGTGTTCGCTACACCGCACCTGCAGCCGGTACTGTTTCCGCGATTAATCGCGGTGCACGTCGGGTGTTGCAGTCTGTGGTGATCGATGTCGAAGGTGACGAAGCCGAGAGCTTCGCGCAATACGACGCCGGTGCACTGGCTTCTATCGGTAGCGAGAAAGTAACTGAAAATTTGGTGAATTCCGGCTTGTGGACTGCATTGCGCACCCGTCCATACAGTAAGGTTCCAGAGATCGGTTCCGTTCCCAGTTCCATTTTTGTTACAGCCATGGATACTAATCCATTGGCCGCTGATGCTGCAGTAATTATTGCGGAGAAAAGCGAAGACTTTGCCAATGGTCTGGCGGTTCTCTCTAATCTGACTGAAGGATCTGTTTACGTCTGTAAGGCTGAGGGGGCCAACGTTTCTGCTTCTGGAAACAAGATTTCCGTTGAGGAGTTCGGTGGTATGCACCCTGCGGGCAACGCGGGTACTCATATCCATCATCTCGACCCTGTCAGTGCAACCAAGACGGTCTGGACTGTGGGCTATCAGGACGTCATTGCAATTGGCCAACTGTTTACTACCGGTCAGCTTAATGCTGAGCGTGTTGTTGCTCTCGCAGGACCTCAGGTTGAGAAGCCACGTCTGGTTCGCACTCGCCTCGGTGCAAGCCTTGAAGAGCTAACCGCTGGTGAGATGAAAGCTGGTGAAAACCGTGTCATTTCCGGTTCTGTATTTGGTGGTCGCACTGCTGCAGGCGCGTATGCTTTCCTGGGGCGCTACCACAATCAGGTATCGGTACTGCTGGAAGGTCGCAGCCGCGACATGCTGCACTACCTGCGCGCTGGTTTTGATCGTTTCTCTACCTTGGGTATCTACATTTCAAGCCTGATGCCAGGCAAGAAATACGATTTCGATACCACTACCAACGGCAGTGAGCGTGCCATGGTGCCCGTAGGCAACTATGAGCGCGTGATGCCACTGGATATTCTGCCAACCCAACTGCTGCGCTCGCTGATCGTCGGTGATACCGATATGGCGCAAAAACTGGGTTGTCTTGAGCTGGATGAAGAGGACCTGGCTTTGTGCACCTACGTATGTGCAGGTAAGTACGAGTACGGCCCCATCCTGAGAAATAACCTGACTCGTATTGAGAAGGAGGGTTAAGGTATGGGACTGCGTAAAATCCTTGACGATATGGAGCCGCATTTTCACAAAGGCGGTAAATATGAAAACTGGTACGCTTTGTACGAAGCGGTTGACACGGTTTTCTACCGTCCATCCGACGTAACTAAAACTACCTCTCACGTGCGCGACGGTATCGATCTGAAGCGCATGATGATCACTGTGTGGATGTGTACTTTCCCGGCGATGTTCTTCGGTATGCACAGTGTCGGTATGCAGGCCAACACCATTATGATGGATCTGGGACTTACCCAGATTGGTAACTGGCGAGATCTGTTTATTGACGGTTTCGATCCAACCAGCACCATCAATAATATTTGGCATGGCGCTTTGTACTTCCTGCCTATCTACCTCGTGACCTTTGTTGTGGGTGGTTTCTGGGAAGTGCTGTTCGCCATGAAGCGCGGCCACGAAGTAAACGAAGGTTTCTTTGTTACCTCAGTGCTGTTTGCTCTGATTTGCCCGCCAGACGTGCCTTTGTGGCAGGTTGCGCTGGGCATCAGCTTCGGTGTTGTGATCGGTAAAGAGGTGTTTGGCGGTACTGGTAAGAACTTCCTTAACCCCGCACTGACTGGCCGTGCCTTCTTGTTCTTTGCCTATCCGGCAGAACTGTCCGGCGATGCAGTCTGGACCGCGGTAGACGGTTATACCGGCGCTACAGCTCTGTCCGTTGCAGCTTCCGACGGTATGGCTGCGCTGCAGTCTCAGCTGACTTGGATGGATGCTTTCTGGGGCAACATGCAAGGCTCTATTGGTGAAGTTTCTACTTTTGCTATTTTGCTCGGTGGTGTGGTTCTGGTAGCGATGAAGATTGCTTCCTTGCGTATTATTCTGGGCGTGATGCTGGGCATGTTCCTGACTTCAACCCTGTTCAATATGGTTGGCAACCCCGAAACCAACCCAATGATGGCCATGCCTTGGTATTGGCACTTTGTGATTGGCGGTTTTGCGTTCGGTATGATCTTTATGGCGACGGACCCTGTGTCTGCCTCCATGACCGACGCTGGCAAATGGTGGTTCGGCGGTCTGATCGGCTTTATGGTTGTTCTGATTCGCGTTGTAAACCCTGCGTTCCCGGAAGGCATGATGCTCGCCATTCTGTTTGCAAACCTGTTTGCCCCACTGATTGACCACTTCGTTGTTCAATCCAACATCAAGCGGAGGTTGGCACGTGGCTAATAAAGATACTATTGGAAAAACTATTGGTGTTGCACTGGCGCTTTGTATTGTCTGCTCGATCGTTGTATCGACCGCTGCTGTAATGCTGCGTCCTGCGCAAGAAGTCAACAAGGCACGTGACTTTAAACGCAATATTCTGCAAGCCGCTGGTCTGTACGAAGAAGGTGTTGCAGTAGAAGAGCAATTCAAATCTGTGACTACTAAAGCCATCGATTTCAGCAGCGGTAAATTTACCGACGCTATTGCAATCGAAGATTACGACCAACAGAAGGCCGCTAAAGATCCAGCGCTTTCTACTAAGCTCGATGGTGACACCGATATCGCTAAAATTGGTAGTAAGGAAAACGTTGGCCTAGTTTATCTGGTTGAGCAAGATGGTCAGCTGGACAAACTGATTCTGCCTATTAAAGGTTACGGTCTGTGGTCCACCTTGTACGGCTTTATGGCCCTGGAAGCGGATGGAAACACCATTGTGGGACTTGGCTTCTACCAGCACGGTGAAACTCCGGGGCTGGGTGGTGAAGTGGATAACCCGCGCTGGAAAGCTCTTTGGGTAGGTAAAGAAGTTTACGCTGCTGATGGCTCCGTAGCTATTACCATTACCAAGGGCGCAGCACCTGCTGGTGATATCAACAAGGTTGACGGTCTGTCTGGTGCGACTTTGACCAGTCGTGGTGTTGATAACCTGATCAAGTTCTGGATGGGCCATAATGGCTATGCTGGCTTCCTGAACAACCTGAAGAAAGGGGAGGCCTGATCATGAAAGTGAAAGAGCTGCTATTTAAACCCGTACTGGACAATAACCCGATCGGATTACAAATCCTGGGTATCTGCTCTGCTCTGGCGGTAACCAGTTCACTCAAGGTTACCTTGGTAATGTGTATTGCACTGACCACTGTAACAGCGTTCTCTAACCTGTTTGTATCACTGGTACGCAATCAGATTCCAAACAACATTCGCATTATTGTACAGATGACCATTATTGCCTCTTTGGTAATCGTGGTGGATCAGGTACTGAAAGCGGTGGCCTACGATATCAGTAAGCAGTTGTCCGTATTCGTAGGACTAATCATTACCAACTGTATCGTAATGGGGCGTGCTGAAGCCTTTGCCATGAAGAATGGGCCAAGTGCCAGCTTCTTGGATGGTATAGGTAACGGTCTGGGATATAGCTTCTTCCTGATTATTCTGGGCACTCTGAGAGAGTTGTTCGGATCGGGTAAGCTTCTCGGTTTCGAAATTCTGCCACTGGCCACTGAAGGCGGTTGGTATGTTTCCAACGGTATGATGCTACTGCCACCAAGTGCTTTCTTCCTGATCGGTTTGATTATCTGGGCTATTCGCGCAGCCAAACCAGAACAGAATGAAGAGTCTGAATTTAAAATCTGCCCGAATACAGCGAAGGAGGCTTAAGCAATGGAACATTATCTGAGTCTCTTTGTTCGCTCGATATTTATCGACAACATGGCACTGAGTTTCTTCTTGGGGATGTGTACTTTTATCGCCATCTCAAAAAAAGTAGAAGCAGCATTGGGTCTGGGTATTGCGGTTGTTGTGGTACTGGGTATCACCGTACCTGTTAACAATCTGTTGTACGTCAACATTCTTGCACCAGATGCTCTGGTAGAAGGTGTGGATCTTAGTTTTCTGGGCCTGATTACCTACATAGGCGTGATTGCGGCGATGGTACAGATTCTGGAAATGGTTCTGGATAAGTTTATGCCTGCGCTGTACAACGCGCTGGGTGTTTTCCTGCCACTGATTACCGTGAATTGTGCCATCATGGGTGCGGTACTGTTCATGGTGGAGCGTGACTACAATTTAGCTGAATCTACTGTTTTCGGTATTGGCTCTGGTGTGGGTTGGGCTCTGGCGATCACTGCGCTGGCAGGTATCCGCGAAAAGATGAAGTACAGTGATGTGCCTGCTGGCCTGCAGGGCCTGGGTATTACCTTTATCACTGTTGGCTTGATGTCGTTGGGCTTTATGTCCTTCGGCGGCATCGACCTGTAATCAGCGAGGTATTCAAAACATGGATATGACAATTGTGTTAGGTGTGGTCATGTTCACCGCCATCGTGCTTGCGTTGGTGTTTGTGATCTTGGGCGCGCGTGCCAAGCTGGTTAACTCCGGCGATGTAAGTATCGAAATTAACGGTGAGAAAACACTGACTGTACCGGCCGGTGGCAAATTGCTGCAGACCCTGGCTGCTAACGGTCTGTTCCTGCCTTCTGCCTGTGGTGGTGGCGGTAGCTGTGCGCAGTGTAAATGTGTCGTTGAATCTGGTGGTGGTTCCATGCTGCCTACAGAGGAAAGTGCCTTTACCAAGCGTGAAGCTAACGAAGGCTGGCGTCTGTCTTGCCAGGTTCCCGTTAAACAGGACATGAAAATTGAAGTTGAAGACGATGTCTTTGGTGTTAAGCAGTGGGAGTGTACCGTTGAGTCCAACCCGAACGTTGCTACCTTCATTAAAGAACTGACTCTGAAGCTGCCTGAAGGCGAGAATGTTGACTTCCGTGCTGGTGGTTACGTTCAGCTGGAAGCCCCGGCGCACCACGTTAAATTCTCTGACTTTGATGTTGAAGATCAGTACCGTGGCGATTGGGAGCACTTTGGCTTCTTCAATCTGGAGTCCAAGGTAGACGAGCCGATCATTCGCGCTTACTCCATGGCTAACTACCCGGAAGAGAAGGGTGTGGTTAAGTTCAATATTCGTATTGCAACGCCACCTCCAGGCTCTCAGGGCATTCCTCCAGGTCAGATGTCTTCTTTCGTTTTCAGTCTGAAGCCAGGTGACAAGATCACTGTATTCGGACCATTTGGTGAGTTCTTCGCTAAAGATACCGATAACGAAATGGTATTTGTTGGTGGTGGTGCGGGTATGGCGCCAATGCGCTCCCATATCTTCGATCAGCTTAAGCGTCTGAAGTCTGATCGCACTATGTCTTTCTGGTATGGGGCTCGTTCTTTGAAAGAGCTGTTCTATCAGGACGAGTACGACATGCTGGCCAATGAGAATCCAAACTTCACATGGCATGTGGCCATGTCGGATCCTCAGCCAGAGGACAACTGGGAAGGCCTGACCGGCTTTATCCATAATGTTCTGTACGATGAGTATCTGAAAGACCACCCGGCCCCAGAAGATTGTGAGTTCTACATGTGTGGGCCTCCAATGATGAACGCCGCTGTGATCAAGATGTTGAAAGATCTCGGCGTTGAAGACGAAAATATTCTGTTGGATGATTTCGGCGGCTAATCGTTGTGAGTTATCTCAATAACGATACGAGAAAGGGGTCAGCTTTGCTGGCCTCTTTTTTGTTGGGCGTTGTTTTATTATTTCTGGCTGGTTGCGGTGATGCACCGCGAGACACAACCCATCTGTCTGGTGCGACCATGGGCACCACCTATAACATTTCCCTGGTAGCGGTGCTGACACCGACTCAAGAGCAGGAACTGCAAGGGGCCGTGGATAAGCAGTTGCGCTTAATCAATCAGTCCATGTCCACTTATATCGAAGATTCGGAACTGTCGACATTAAATCGATCTGCTCCGGGTAGCTGGCAGACCATATCCAATGATTTGTTCCAGGTTTTGGTGTTGAGTCAGGACGTCACCAAACTGTCGCAAGGCGGCTTTGACATTACTGTCGGGCCGTTGGTCAATCGCTGGGGCTTTGGTCCAGACTTTTCTATCACCCAGATTCCCACCGAACAAGAAATCAACGAGCTCCGCCAGAGCGTTGGCGCACAGCACGTATTGCTGCAAACTGATACTCGTCAGGTCAAAAGGGCGAAGCCCGTCTACATCGACCTCAGTGCAGTGGCCAAAGGCTATGGTGTCGACAAACTGGCTGAGTTGTTGCTCGAGAAAGGGTACAATGACTTTCTTGTAGAGATCGGTGGTGAGATTCGGGTTTCCGGCACCAACAAACATGCAAAACCCTGGCGTATCGGCATAGAGACGCCCGTAGCGAGCCTGGAGAAACTGGTTCAGAAGGCAGTGAGTCTATCCAATACGTCGATAGCGACGTCCGGAGATTATCGCAACTTTTTTGAACTGGAAGGGCAGCGCTACAGTCATACTATCGATCCACGCACGGGATATCCGGTACAGCACAATCTGGTATCGGTGACTGTATTGGACCCTCTTTGTGCCCGTGCTGATGCGTTAGCTACGGCGTTTAACGTGATGGGGTACGAGAAGGCACTACTATTGGCTAATAGCCATAAAATCCCGGCATTTTTTATAATTCATACTGAGAGCGGTTTCAAAGAGTTCAGCTCCGATGCTTTTAAAGCTGAGGTGCCTCTTTAAAAGGAAGAACACTTAAAAACCGTCCGAATCCAGAGGCTGTTATGCAAACATTAATTTTTGCTTTCGTTGGACTGTTGTTGGTTGTTGTGGCCATGTCTGTGGGTGTCATTATGGGGCGCAAGCCTATCAGTGGCTCCTGTGGTGGCGTGGGTGCGGCTCTGGGTGAGAAGGACTACACCTGTGATATCTGCGGTGGAGACCCGAATAAGTGCGAAGAGCAGCAGGATCAGCCTGCGACATCCGAACTGGCCTATGATGCGAGCAAAAAGTGAGGATAATCATCGGGCCTGTTTGTTGGCCCAATAGAAGGGGAAATAATACATGGGCAAGGCGGAGTATTCGTACGATCTGCTGGTAATTGGAACGGGGCCTGCGGGCAATGGCGCAGCGATGGCTGCAGTCAAAAGCGGGCTCAATGTTGGCATGGTGGAACGCCATGATATGCTGGGCGGCAACTGCGCCCATAAAGGTACTGTCCCCTCAAAGTCACTGCGTCATGCAGTTAAGCAACTGATACGCTACAACAGCCAAAAGTTGTTTCGAACCATCAGCGAGCCGCGCTGGTTGTCCTATCCGGATATCCTCGAGGCCGCTTCTCAGGTCATTCCCAAACAAGTGGATATGTATACCCGGGTCTATTCGCGCAACCGCGTGACTGTTCATACCGGGGAAGCGTCTTTCGTTGATTCAAACCGAGTGCAGATTCGTCTGGACGACGGTGCAATTGAATACATAACGGCGAAGGATATTATTATTGCCACCGGCTCTCGTCCTTATCGCCCCGATGATGTTGATTTCAATCATCCGCGCATCTATGACAGCGACACTATTCTCAAAATGAGTCATACACCGCGGACCATGATTATTTATGGTGCTGGCGTTATTGGCAGTGAGTACGCGTCCATTTTTTCAAGCCTTGATGTTAAGGTGGATCTGATCAACGGTCGCGATCGCTTACTATCGTTTTTGGACGATGAAATCTCCGATGCCTTGAGTTATCACCTGCGTAATAATGGCGTCACAGTGCGTCACTGCGAGGAGTACGAATATGTGGTGGCCGACGACAACGGTGTGCAGATGCACTTTAAGTCCGGCAAGCACATACGTGCGGATGTACTGCTCTGGTGCAACGGCAGAACGGGCAATACCGATGATCTGAATCTGGAAGCGCTCGGGTTGGAGGCGGATCATCGTGGTCAGCTTAAGGTAGATGAGCGTTATCAGACTGATCTGGAGAACGTCTATGCGGTGGGCGATGTGATCGGCTGGCCGAGCTTGGCGAGTGCCTCCTCGGATCAGGGGCGTGCCTGTGCCCGCGGTATCTGTGGTCAGACAGTGCGCTTTGTTACCGACGCGCCCACTGGTATTTATACGTTGCCAGAGATCAGTTCAATTGGAAAAACCGAGCGAGAATTGACCGACGCTAAAATACCTTATGAGGTGGGGCGCGCGTTCTTCAAGAATACCGCAAGAGCGCAAATTTCCGGGGAAGACGTTGGCATGCTCAAGCTGCTGTTTCGCGTCGATACCCTGGAGATTCTTGGTATTCATTGCTTTGGTGCGGAAGCTGCCGAAATTATTCATATTGGCCAGGCCATAATGAGTCAGGAAGGTGAAGCCAATAGCATCAAGTTTTTTGTGAAGAACACCTTTAATTACCCAACCATGGCCGAGGCTTATCGCATTGCAGCCCTGGAGGGTTTGAATCGAGCCAATCGCTTCTGAGTTTTGCTTATTATTCTGGTTGTTGTATTGGTGTGAATGAAAGGCGATGTCGAACAGACGACATCGCTTTTTTCGTTATTGAAGCCTATACCAAGACCTGAGAGTTAAAGGCTGCGTCTGCGGCGGCCAGAGCACTTAGATTGACAGTCCCTCTACTGGTGGCTGTACGAGTCAGTATGTGTACAGGTTTATCCATACCGAGCAGTATCGGACCGATACTGACTCCACGGCCTATGGCTTTCATTCCTTTGAAGGTGATATTCGCCGCGTCCAGGTTAGGGGCGATCAAAAGATTGGCTTCGCCTTTGAGTCTGGAGTTCGGGAACATCTTGTTTCTTATGTCTTCAGAAAGGGCCGCATCAGTGCGCATTTCACCCTCGACTTCCAGATCTGGAGCTTGCTGCTCCAGGATTTCCTTGGCTCGTCTCATCAGTTTTGCTGATGGATGCCCCGAGCTGCCAAAATTTGAATGCGACAGCAGGGCTACTTTGGGCGTAAGGCCAAATCTACGAACCTGTGCAGAAGCGAGGAGGGTTATTTCAACTATTTCTTCCGCGGTTGGCTGGTAGTTGATGTAGCTGTCGGTGACAAAGTAGGTACCGTTTTCCAGAATCAGCAAATTCATGGCTGCCGGGCATTGAACGCCTTCCTGTAATCCAATGATCGATTTGATTTGCTTGAAGTGATCCTGAAAGTTTCCTCTTGGGCCGGCAATCATCGCGTCGGCATCACCACGCTGAAGAAGCATAGCGCCGAGTGCCGTCGGGTTATTGCGCAGAATGACCTCGGCATCTGCAGGCCATACACCATCTCGCCCTAACATTGAGTGATATTGCTTGGTCAAGTCCGAATAGCCATTGAATTCGTTTGGATCTATTAGCTCAAAATCGCGACCAATGCGGATCTGCAATCCAACCTCGCGAATGGTTTCCTCTACCGTATCTCTCTGCCCGATAAGTATCGGCGCGAGGCTATCGTCTTGTTGTAGGGTTTGTATGCAGCGCAAGACCCGTTCGTCGCCACCGCCGGAGTAGATCAAGCGGCGCGGGTTTTCACGGACCACATTGAACACCCCTTTCATAACAGACCCCGAGCGGAACACAAAGCGGTTCAATTTGTCCTGGTAGGCGAACATATTGACGATAGGAGTTTTGGCAACGTTGCTGTCCATGGCAGCTTTGGCAACTGCAGGCGGAATTACAGTAACAAGCCTTGGATCAAACGGTTTTGGAATAATGTACTCAGGGCCAAATTTTAGTGTTTCGTTCTGGTAGGCATTGGCCACCACTTCCGAAACTTCGGCGTGTGCCAGCTCGGCGATGGCTTTAACACAGGCGATTTTCATCTCTTCATTAATCGCCGTTGCGCCGCAATCCAGGGCCCCGCGAAATATAAATGGGAAGCACAGTACGTTGTTGAGTTGATTAGGGCCTGTTAACACTAATTCTGATGCTTCTGTTGCGTCTCAAATCGCGCCAATCTAGGCGCGAGAAGTGAGTTTAGTGGTTCTAAACGAGTGACGAGCAACAACGAGTGGCGCGATTTGAGACGCAACCCGAAGGGCTGGGCCTATTTTCGCCCCCAGCTGCGTTGGAATTCGCTTATTTAGAATAACTAAATGGCGCTCATACCGCCTGACTGGGAGCGAAAATAGTCTCCAGCAGAAGTATCAGAATTAGTGTTAACAGGCCCTAGGAAAGTCCGATCTACCCGTGGCGATAATGGCATCGGGGCGTGCTGCTTTGGCTTCATCAGGCATGATCTCGGGGGTAGGGTTTGCCATGGCAAAAATTAGCGGTTTATCAGCCATGCGTTTAACCATATCCCCGTTAAGTACTCCTGGCGCGGATAGCCCAAGAAAGATATCGGCACCATCGATAACATCATTCAGCGTACGCGCGTCGGTGTCGATTGCGTAGCGGCTATTGTATGGGTTGATGTTTTCCTTACGCCCCTTGTAACTCACGCCGGAAATGTCGGTTACAGTAATGTTCTCTTTTCGCACTCCCAGGTTTATCAGTAGATCCAGGCACGCCAATGCTGCGGCGCCAGCGCCAGAGGTTACAATTTTCACCTGACCGATATCTTTGCCGACGAGTTTCAGCCCGTTGAGCACGCCTGCGGCGGCGGTGATGGCGGTTCCGTGTTGGTCATCGTGGAAAACCGGAATGTTCATTCTTTCGCGAAGCTTTTGCTCAACAATAAAGCACTCAGGTGCTTTGATATCTTCGAGATTAATAGCACCGAATGTGGGCTCAAGGCTGGCTATCGTCTCCACCAGTTTCTCTGGGTCGGCCTGATCTATTTCAATATCAAAGACATCCAGCCCGGCAAACTGTTTGAAGAGCACCCCTTTGCCTTCCATAACAGGTTTTGAGGCGAGCGCGCCGATATTACCCAGTCCAAGCACGGCGCTACCATTACTGATCACTCCAACGAGATTAGAACGTGAGGTGTACTGACTCGCAGACTCTGGATTGTCTACGATTTCCTGGCAGGCAAAAGCGACTCCTGGCGAATAGGCAAGAGCCAGATCACGCTGGTTTGCCAAAGGTTTGCTGGCGTGTGTCGCCAGTTTTCCCGGTGTTGGGTAGCGGTGGTAGTGAAGTGCACTTTCTTTTAAATCATCACTCATTAGAAACTGTAACCCTATCAATGTCTGCCAAATTTGGAGGGCGAAATAATACATGCCTATAATGAAAATAGATGCGATGAATAGTGGTTGAGTGTTTCGGTGGGTGAAATTGACATCATGTTTATCAATAACTCTCATCAAAAATTAGAATGGTTTGAGAGTCTTGAAATAACACCTTGCTGTACCAAAATCTGGTCATGAAATTGATCAGCAAAGAACAATCAGGAGAGATAAATGAGTAAAGGTTTGCAAATGTTTTCGACGCTTGAGGAAAGCGGCACTTTAAAGGTTTGTCTGAAGCAAGTGGATATCCCCACCCCGGCAGATCACGAAGTAGTGGTTCGTATTGAGGCGTCACCGATTAACCCATCTGATTTGGGGGTTATGTTTGGTCCAGCGGACATCAACTCTGCGACCACTGCGGGTGAAGGTACCGATTCTGTGCTGTCTGCGCCGGTGCATCCCTCATTTTTGCCTCGATTCAAAGAGCGAATCGGCCAAGACCTCGTTGTAGGTAACGAGGGGGCAGGTGTTGTAATTGCTGCGGGCAACAGCCCCGAAGCTCAGGCTCTGATGGGGAAAACTGTTGGAGTGGCGGGCGGATCTATGTACGCCCAATACCGTGCAGTACCCGCGGCGATGTGCTTGCCGGTCGCAGACGGCACTCCGGCTCGCGATGCAGCGTCCTGCTTCGTTAATCCCATGACGGCGCTGGGCATGGTCGAAACCATGCGCATGGAAGGGCATACCGCTCTGGTTCATACCGCTGCAGCTTCAAATTTGGGGCAGATGCTGAACAAGGTGTGTCAGGCTGACGGCATTGAACTGGTTAATATTGTGCGTAAGCAGGAACAGGTGGATATCCTAAAGGGCCTGGGCGCGAAGTACATTATCAACAGCACCGATGACGATTTTATGGTGCAGTTGATTGATGCCATTCAAGAGACTGGCGCTACGCTGGCTTTTGATGCTACAGGTGGTGGTGAGCTGGCCAGCCAAATTTTGACTGCCATGGAGCAGGCTCTGCTGCGAACACCACAGCCGTACAGCATTTATGGCACCACTGTTCAGAAACAGGTATACATCTACGGCAGTCTTGATTTTGCGCCCACAACTCTGAATCGCGCCTATGGAATGACCTGGTCTGTGGGTGGGTGGTTGCTGACCAATTTCCTGGCGAAAGCCGGTATGGAAAAGATTGTTGAGCTGCAAACACGTGTTGCGATAGAGCTGAAAACCACCTTTGCCAGCTCGTACACCAGTGAATTGTCTTTTGCTGAAATGTTGTCTGCTGATATTGCCAAGCAGTACAACGCCAAAACTACCGGTGAAAAGTATCTGCTGTGTCCGCAAAAAGGGCTGTAATTTAGCACTTTGACTGCGAGTAGTAAGAGCCCCTCTGGCGAAGCTGGTGGGGCTCTTTTTTATGTCTAAGTTTTTGTTTTACTGGCGTTCAGCCCAGCGTTGGGCAAATTCATTGATGGGATTGAACAGCTCTAGCAGTTCGTGGCCGTGCGTAGTCAGTTGATAGCCGGAGTCTGCTTTCTCTACAAGGCGTGAGTCGCTCAACTCCTTAATCCGGCGATTAATAATCGTTGGTGAGATGTCCCCGCAGCGGGACTGTAATTCTCTAAATGTGCATTGATCATCTTTTAGTTCCCAGATAATTCGCATTACCCATTTTTTCCCCAGCAGATCGATCAGTTCAACAATAGGCCGTTGTGTTGTCACTGGTGGTACCCTCCTTGATGGTTGTTAATTGTGCTACATATAGTGTAGCATTGGTTGGTTGCTACAAAAAATGTAGCATAAGTTATTGTTGTGTATTGTCCAAGTAGAGGATTCAAATATGTCTGCACGTATCCAACCCTTAGTGGCGCCTTATGCCGAAGATGTACAAAAGAGTTTTGATCAGGTTATGCCTGAAGGTATGCCTCCGCTGAATATTTTTCGAACAGTCGGTGTCAACCCGCGTGTGCTGAAGCGCATGGTCTCCGGCGGCTTACTGGACAGGGGCAGCGTCAGCATTGCGCAGCGAGAATTGGTTATTCTCAGAAGCTGCGCCAACTGCGGTGCCGAATATGAGTGGGGCGTTCATGTGGCGGGATTTGCAAAAGCGGCTGGATTGAATAAGACCCAGATCGATGACACCTGCCGTCGTGAAATTAGTCCGCATCTGTGGAGTGAAGAGCAGCTACTTTTGATTGAACTGTGTGATCAGTTGCACGAAACCCAAATGCTCAACGGTGAAATCTGGCAGCGTCTCAAGGCCGATTTTAGTGATGAACAAATCGTTGAATTGGTGATGTTGGCAGGTCTCTACCACGCGGTGAGCTTTGTGGTCAACGCGTTGGGAGTTGAAAAAGAGCCGTTTGCGCCGTCGTTTTCAGAGTAGTCGATAGGGAGATCGCGGTGGAAAAGTCGAGAAGGTTGTGTATCAATTAGGTATCGAAACGTGAGTCACAAGGAGTCGATGTGATTATTCAAGAATACCTAAAAATTCTGGCAAAGAACGATGGATCTGATTTGTATTTGAGTACCGGTGCTCCGCCGTGTGCCAAATTTCAAGGCACCCTCAAGCCTCTCGCCAAAGAGCCTCTGGCAGCAGGGGCCATCGCGAAAATTGCTCACGATATTATGGACGAAGAGCAGCGCCACGAGTTTGAACACGAGCTGGAAATGAATCTGGCGATTTCGATTCCTCAGGTGGGGCGCTTTCGCATCAATATCTTCAAACAGCGTAATGAGGTTTCCATTGTTGCGCGAAACATTAATACCGAAATTCCGAAGTTTGAAGATCTCAAGTTGCCCCCGATTTTAAAGGAAGTGGTCAATTCCAAGCGTGGCCTGATCTTATTTGTCGGTGGCACGGGGTCGGGTAAGTCCACCTCTCTGGCGGCGCTGATTGACCATCGCAACAGCACCAGCGGTGGTCATATCATCACCATTGAAGATCCTGTCGAGTATGTGCACAAGCACAAGAAGTGCATTATCAATCAGCGGGAAGTGGGTGTAGATACCCGTAGCTTTCACAACGCCTTGAAAAATACCCTGCGTCAGGCGCCGGATGTAATTCTGATTGGTGAGATTCGCGATCGCGAAACAATGGAGCACGCTTTAGCATTCGCCGAGACCGGGCACTTGGCTATTTCGACGTTGCACGCCAACAATGCTAACCAGGCGTTGGATCGCATTGTCAATATGTTTCCCGAGGAACGCAGGCCGCAGCTCTTAATGGGCTTGGGGCAGAATCTTCGAGCCTTCGTATCTCAACGGTTGGTACCCACAATCGACGGCAAACGTTGCGCAGCAGTGGAAGTATTGCTGGGCACCAAGACCATTGAAGAGATGATCATCAAGGGAGAATTCGAGAATATCAAAGAGATTATGGAGAAATCTGAAAATCTCGGCATGCGAACTTTTGATTCCGCGCTGTATCACCTGTACAAGGATGGTCGCATCAGCTTGGATGAAGCGCTGCGCAACGCGGATTCGGCTAACAACTTACGTTTGCGTATTAAATTGGATCAAGGCAATGGCGCGGTAAGTGGCGGGGCAGGACTTAGTGTAGCTGCGATTGACGAAATGGACGATGAATCGCCACAAGGCAGCGACAGTAAACCAAAGTCATCGGGGTTGAGTCTTAGCCTGGAGGAGATCGAAGAGGACAAAGAAGACGAGGATAATCCGTTTCCGGACTTATAAAACGCTGATCCTGTCGGCTATCGCTCTTCCCTCATAAACACCTCGTGGACGGTATTGATCGTTTCCAGATATTGCTCTGCGTGTTCACTGTGACGATTGATGCAGAACCCGTACGTGATGGGGTGCACCAGGGTTTGCTGTAACTCAGTCTCGTTCAAGAGATGATGGCGACTACCAAGGTAGTCGTTAAATACTTTGTCATAGTCAAAAGCGACTTCAACTCGCCCGCGTAATAACAGATTCATTAACTGATCGATGGAACTTGCTGTGACATAGTGAATGCCGAGATTCTTGAGATCCTGCAGCAGGATATGTCCCTCTCGCACGGCCACAGTATGTGAATGATCTTTCTTGTATTGCTCCAGCGTTATCTGATCTGCCTTAAGGAGATCGGGTTTTGCCAGGAATACGGTGTGAGAGGTGCGAAACTGTTTTGAAACTAGAAAATAGTCGGTGCGCTCAGGTACCGGGGTGCATGGAAACAGGGCAATGGGATCGGGCAGCTTTGCCCGGCTGGTATTCTCCGCGCGCTTCCATGGGTAAGGCTCAATGATGATCTTGAACGGCAGAAGCTTGGCAAACGCTCTCAGATCGTCCATAGCGATTCCTGATGCGCGATTGCCGTCCACCACGACCCAGGGGGGGATGTGGTAAGTTCGAACGGTCATATTGGGCAGCTCCGCGTAGGCAGATATGGACAGAAGAAGCGTCGCTAGCCCAAGATATTTCACAGCAATTATTGCCCTTGAGGGGGCTTCGGCAGGCTCTGCCTGAGGATCAGAAAGCCAACGACTCCGGATATCAGTGATCCCAGAATGATGCCCAGCCGTTCATCAAACAGCAGGTTGGCGCCGGTCTCCTCGAATGCCAATGAACCAATAAACAAGCTCATGGTGAAACCGATACCGCACAGTGCCGAGGTTCCGTAGAGGCTAAGCCAGGAAATACCCTTGGGAAGTTCCACCCATTTCAGTTTAATAACCAGGGCGCAAAGTCCGAAAATGCCGATCTGTTTGCCGAAGAACAGGCCGAGAGCGATACCCAGCGGTACACTGTGAGCCAACTGCGAAAGTCCAACGCCTTCAAGATTGATACCCGCATTGGCGAAGGCAAACACCGGTAAAACGAAGAAGGCGACGATAGGGTGGAGATCGTGCTCCATGATCTTTACCGGCGATATGGAAGGATCTTGCTTACTGCGCATGGGGATAAACATCGCCATCACAACGCCTGCCAGTGTTGCGTGAACTCCTGATTTCAGGGTCGCGATCCACATGATAATGCCGATCAAAATATAGGGACTGTTGGCAATCACATTGCGACGATTGAGGATCATAAGAACCGGAATACAGCAGGCCACAACGATCAGCGAGGTCACCGATATTTTTGCGGTGTAGAAGAACGCGATAATCAGAATGGCACCAATATCATCGAAGATCGCCAGTGACGTCAGGAAAATCTTGATGGTGGTGGGTACGCGCGAGCCCAACAGCGAGAGCACGCCAAGGGCGAAGGCAATATCGGTGGCGGCGGGAATGGCCCAGCCTTGTTGCGCGATATCATCGCCGTGGTTGAAATAAAGATAAATCACCGCTGGAACCAGCATACCGCCGATGGCGCCTACGCCGGGAAGGATGATGTTGCGCTTGTCAGAAAGTTCGCCTTCGATCAGCTCCCGCTTCAGCTCCAGCCCGACGAGAAAGAAAAAGATCGCCATAAGACCGTCGTTAATCCAAAGCAGCAGGGGCTTGGCGATTTCCAGAGCACCGACGCGCACTTCAACCGGTGTCGATAACAGCAGTTGGTATATGGATTCCAGCGGGGTGTTGGCACAGATAATAGCCAGAACCGCCGCTAACATTAACAGTATGCCACCTGCCGACTCCATGCGCAGAAAGTCGGATATGTAGCTGGCTTGATTGTTGTGGTTGTCGGTGCTGCTCTTGTCCATTGACACCTTGTGTTTCACTCCCAATTTCCGGCTAATTTAAAGTGTAGCTAATTCTAGCGTTTTTCTTTTCGTTTTTAGATGGTGGGCATTACGTCAGATCGCGATGCCCAGATTACTGTAGGTGTACTCAGAGAGTTCTCGTCGCAGCTGTTTGACAACCTGTGTTTGGGTTTGGTTCACCACATTGAGGTTGGTTGTCAGATGCTGCTGGAACTGACTCTCTTCCTGATACAGGGGGTGCTGAGCCATGGCGTCGGAATTTTTGTCCAGCCCTTCGCTAATCTCAATAAATTGGCACACGGTGGCCAGCGACAGTGGAGCGGCCTGTTCGACGTCATCAATGCTCTTATCCAGAATCATTTGCAGTGCGCTGGTAAGCAACAGACAGGCATCCAAGGCTGGATAAACGCCGTAGCCATCGTCCTCGGTGGGCTCGGGAGTGATGTCCTCCAGCTGCTGCAGGGCGTTTTCCAGATTTTTCATGGATTTTAACTGCCCGGCAAGGTACTCCCACACCTTGTTCAGTATCTTGCCGTACAGCGCTGCATGCTCGCTTTTTTCAATTGTCTCGCAGTAGATGGAGTGGTTGCCCTGATGGCGACTGCAGAGCGCTGCAATAAAAGCAATTTTCTGCCACTGATGTTCAAACGTTGGGATCATAGGGAGTCGGTCTTGATTGTTTTCGCAAAGCACTCAGGTTACCGTAGGTGCTTGTAATGTAATAGATTTCATAATGATATGAGCCAATGGCAACAGCTGCAAGAGAGCGCTTTTTCCGGAACGCGACAAAAGTTGCGGGCCCGCTTTGAGCGTTGGGTGAATCGACGTTTACGCCCGCAACGCAGGCAAACGCTCAATAACAAAAGCCTGTTTATTTTCCCATCGAAAGCCGGCTTTGGTTTTTTGTTGTTGGTGTTGATGCTGTGGTTGATGGGCACCAACTACGAGAACAACATGGTTCTGGGTTTGGCGTTCTTTCTCGTGGCCCTGTTGTTAGTTTGCATACATCACACGTTCTTTAACCTGTCCGGCCTGCAGCTCGAATACCTGCGTTCTACGCCCTGTTTTGTGGGGGAGGAAGGCGAGATCGAGCTTTTGGTGAGCTGCAGTGAAAAAGCGGACAAGGAAAATATCGTATTGGGCTTCGAGGGTGGTTCCCCGGTCGAAGTGGATCTTATTGAGGATAAACAGGCGGTGCTCAAACTGTTTGCTCCTGCCAGTCATCGTGGCTGGTTTCAGCCCGGCCGTATTCACATAAGCAGCAACTTCCCATTGGGCATTATTCGATGCTGGAGCTATCCTAACCTTGGCGCTCGCATTTTGGTGTACCCCAAACCGATCGCTGGCTTTGATATGCCCATGAGCAGTAGCTCAGAGCAGGACGGTAATGTGCTCGACGAGCAGGGAGCCGAGGATTTTCACGGTTTCAAACGGCATCACAATGGCATGTCCCCGCGACATATTGCCTGGAAGCAGTATGCTCGGGGGCAGGGCCTGCTCAGCAAAGATTATGTGGCCTACCGTGAACAACAGCTGTGGCTTGATTGGGACGCGCTCGATGGGCTGGCTACAGAGCAGAGGCTCTCTGTGTTGTGTTATTGGGCGCTAAAGATATCGGCAACACAGCAATTGTACGGCCTGCGTATGCCTGGGGTGGATATAGAGCCTGATACAGGTGTCGAGCACAAACACGCCGTACTTAGAGCTCTGGCTTTGTATGGCATAAGCGAGGCAGAGCATGACTGATACAGCCGTAAACTATCTGCCTCCGCGCAATGGCTTACTGTGGCTGGTAATCGCCTTATCGCTGAGTATTGTGCCCATGACTGCCGAACTGCCTGGTTGGACTCTGGCAGTTGGATTGTTTGTGGGGCTTTGGCGTATCCAGTTGTATCGAGGCGTGTGGCGCATGCCCGGTGGTCTCATAAAGTTATTGTTGGTGTGTGTGTGCAGTGCCGGACTGTTTTTGACATTTGGACGGTTTCTCGCTCTGGAGCCAATGGTGTCGTTATTCGTCTGCGGGGCGCTGTTGAAATTGCTGGAAATGAAGAGCCGCAAAGATGCGCAATTACTGTTGTATCTCTGTTACTTCCTGGTGGCGACTCAGTTTTTGTTTTCCCAGGGAATTGCAGATCTGCTGATCGGTGCTGTTTGCTTGTTGCTCGTCACGACGGCCTTGTTGGTAATGCACCAGCCACAAGGGCATCAGAAACCGCGGCGCAGCATGAGGCTGGCCGGACGTTTGATGTTGCACAGTCTGCCGTTGATGGTCTTGCTATTCCTGGTGATGCCGCGGATAGGTTCGCTTTGGCATATTCCCCTGGAGAATCATGGCGGTATCACGGGCGTCAGTGACAGTATGTCGCCAGGGGATTTTTCCAGCCTGTCTCGCTCAGGAGGTGTGGCGTTTAGGGCTACCTTTGAAAATGCGCGTCCCCGTGCAGAAGATCTGTATTGGCGCGGATTAATCTTTTCGGAGTTCGATGGCCGTCGTTGGAGTCCTTCCACCAACGGTCCGGGTACAGATGGCGAAAGCTGGATTCAGTGGGGGCGTGATACACGTAACGGAGATACCTCGGAGTATTCACAAGAGCATGAGCAAGCCCTGGGACGCCCTGTAGATTACGAAATTATTATAGAGCCGACACAGCAGCCTTGGCTCTATAGTTTGATGCTCACTACCGACTACCGCAGTGCCACAGATAAGAAAATTATCCAAACGACAAATCAGCGTTTGGTTGCCGATGATCCCATTCGCCAGCGCATGGTCTATTCGGTGTCTTCCAGTCTTGATTACGCTATCGAGCGCAGCCGACTGCCCGATGTTATCCGCAATGTTAATTTGAGGCTGCCGGACGGGTTTAACCCACGTGCGCGAGAGAGCGCAGAGCGCTGGCGGTTAGAGGCAGGGTCAGATCAGGCATATATTGATCGGGTATTGGCTTTCTTTAACGCCACTTTTGTTTACACCCTGGAGCCGCCGCGACTAGGAAAGCATACGGTGGACGAATTTCTTTGGGGAACTCAGCAAGGTTTTTGTGAACACTACGCCAGCAGCTTTGTGGTGATGATGCGGGCTGCGGGGATTCCTGCGCGTGTGGTTGCCGGTTATTTGGGTGGTGAGTACAACTCATCGGAGAACTACTACGTGATCCATCAATACGATGCTCATGCCTGGGCCGAAGTGTGGTTGCCGGGTAGGGGGTGGGTGCGCCATGACCCGACGGCTGCAGTAGCCCCGGAGCGCGTTCGACAGAGCCTTGGGAATCTTCAGGCGAGTCTAGTGGAAAGCCCCTGGTCTCTCGGCCGCTACCGAAACCTCGCATTTTTCAATAATTTGCGCATGCAGTGGGATGCATTGAATTACCGTTGGCATCGCTCTGTGATGGGCTTTGATAGTGAGCAACAATCACAGTTTCTTGATAACTGGCTCGATGGTGTTACTCCTTTGAAGCTGCTTCTTGTGGTGCTCGGCGGGGGCGGTTCGGTTCTGGTTCTTATGACGTTGCATCTGTGGTGGATCAGCCGGCCCAAGGCTTTGGCGCCTGAGGTGAAAATGATACGGCGTTTACAGCGGTTGCTTGCAAGGCAGGGGTTCGAGCGGCAGCAGGGTGAGCCTGTAGGAGACTACTTGCGACGTGTGGCGCAAGACCGGCCAGCCGCAGAATCTCTGTTGATGCTATTCAACAGGCGCTTCGAAGAGGCCTATTACGGTGAAAGCGAGCTTCAAGAGCAAGAAATGCGACGCTTGCTGCGCCTGTTGCGAAGGGCTATTTGACCCAAAATTAGCTCCAAAAATGACTCAGTTTGGTGCGCATCCAAAATTTCTGATCCAGCGTGGTGCGTTATGAAAAACAGTGGGTACCAAGGCGGTGCATGGTCTTGAGAAAAGCCCAATGGCTGGGCACAATGGCCAGCCTTTTAGCGGTGAGCATAACGCCGCAAGCATAAAAAATAACTACGACTGTCAACGATGTGTGTTCATTACAGGAATCTATGATGATGAAAAAGTTACTGGGAATCGGGGCGTTATTGGCCCTGTCGCCAGCGGCTCTCGCTGCTGACGAATTGAGCGGTGCGAATACCGCCTGGATTCTGACAGCTACCGCTCTGGTGCTGTTTATGACCTTGCCTGGTCTGTCGCTGTTCTATGGCGGCTTGGTGCGTACCAAGAACGTTCTTTCGGTACTTATGCAGTGTTTTGCTATTGCCTGTATGGCGTCTCTGATTTGGTTGATCGCGGGTTACAGCCTGAGCTTTGGAGAGGGCAATGCCTGGATTGGCGACCTAAGTCGCATGTTCATGGCCGGAGCCGCGCGTGAAGACCTGTCCGGTGATATTCCAGAGTCTCTGTTCTTTATGTTTCAGATGACCTTCGCGATTATTACTCCCGCACTGATTGTCGGTGCTTTCGCCGAGCGTATGAAATTCTCTTCAATGATGATTTTCAGTGCATTTTGGTTGATTGCCGTCTATTTCCCGGTTTGTCACTGGGTATGGGGCGGCGGCTGGCTGGGCCAAATGGGTCTGCTGGACTTTGCCGGTGGTACTGTGGTTCACGTTACCGCCGGTGTGGCTGCTCTGGTGGCCGCATTGATGATCGGCAACCGCAACGGTTTTCCAACGACGGCCATGCCTCCCCACAATATGACCATGACGGTTACCGGTGCCGGTATGCTGTGGGTCGGTTGGTTTGGTTTTAACGCCGGTTCCGCCCTGGCCGCCAATGGCGATGCCGCCATGGCTATGACAGTTACCCATATCTCAGCCGCAGCCGGTTCTCTGGCGTGGATGACCATGGAGTGGGTGAAATTTGGCAAGCCAAGCGTACTGGGTATTGTCACTGGTATGGTTGCAGGCCTGGGTACCATCACCCCTTGTTCAGGCTACGTTGGCCCGGCGGGCGCGCTGGTTATTGGTTTGAGCGCTGGTGTGGTGTGTTTCTACGCGACTCAGGCGGTTAAGCGCAAATGGAAAATTGATGACTCGCTGGATGTATTCCCTGTTCACGGTGTTGGTGGAATCATCGGTACTTTGTTCGCAGGCATCTTTGCGTCTCCTGATCTGGGTATTTTCAGTGGCTTCGGTTTTGCCGACGGTATTAATTCCATTGGCGAGCAGCTGACTGTTCAAGCGATCGGCGTTGCGGCGACTTTTGTTTACACTGGCGTTGTGACCTACATCCTGCTGAAGATTACAGGTGTGCTGACCTCTGGCATTCGCGTTTCTCAGGAAGACGAGACAGTGGGTCTGGATCTGGTGCTGCACGAAGAAACTGGTTACAAGTACTGAGTTTCTTTGAACTGAGCTTATGCCGAACACAAAAGCCGGTGGCGGTCACGCCACCGGCTTTTTTAATGGTAGAATCCACCGCCTATGACCTCCGTACTGACCAACCCTCTGCTTCGCTATCATCTGGCTGCTGCGCTCGCCGCATTGGCTACGGGTGTGCAAACCGTGGTGGTACCTTGGCTGGCGGCTGGTGAATTACACCTCTCGTCGCTGCAAATGGGTTGGCTGCAGTTTTTTGGCCTGTTTCCAGTCGTGGTGTTGATGTTGCACGGAGGCGCGTTCGCCGATCGTCCTCGCAGTGGTATTTGGCTTCCCTGGTTGTATTTGTTGTTGGCCGGATTACACGGTGTGCTGTTAACCACTTTGCTGAATAACGCTTTGGCTATGTGGGTTTTATTCGTCTATGCAATGTTGGCGGGCTCGGTGGCCACAATGATTCAACCGCTGCGCGATCGGGTGTTACCGCAGATCCAGTCGCAGTCTTCCCAAACCAGCTTGCAAATCAGTGTTATCCAAATGAGCCTGGCGATTTATTCGGCTCAAGGCCTTGGAGTGGCTCTGGCAGGGCAGCTGGATCTGCTG
>JALUYN010000581.1 GCA_027012915.1 Cellvibrionaceae bacterium | reverse complement strand
AGGCACAGCACTACAAGTTAGGGAAAAACTGCAACAGCTCGCCGATCAGTTTGGCGCAGATGAAATCATGACGGTAACCATCACCCATGATTTTGATGCCCGAAAGCACTCCTATCGCCTGCTGGCAGACGCGTTTGAGATGAACAAAGATTGATATTGACCCAATAGCTCTTGCTCACAACGAAAAAGGGGCAGGTATGACCCGCCCCTTCAGATTTACTGCTAAGTTCCAACTACTAGACGTACTCCGGTCCAACCCCCATACCCCAGATCATTACTGAGATAATGCGAACGGTAACCGCCAGTACCAGACCTACGGTCACCACCGATGTGGCGTACATAAAGGCCTGCTCTTTGTTGATATTCATCAGAATCGGAATACCCTCGTACACCAGATAAATGGTATAGGCCAAGGCAATGCCCATCGCTATAGCGTTTAACCACATATCGGGATAAACCATAAATATTCCAGCTAAAAATGTTGGCGTGCTCACATACACTGCAAGAGCAGTACCTTCGTAGTGACGCTGCTCCGCCTCGTCTTTAACGCCATAGGTTTTTGCCATCCAGTTTACAAATTCACCCAAGATATACACTGATGCAAGCAACGCAACATAGGTGGCAGCACAGAGACTAAGCGCACTGTTCGCGGTGAGCATTACCGGATCGCCGCCGCCGATGGTCCAACCCACCTGGGTCACACCGTAATAGGTCGCAATCGTTGGGATTAGCGCTAGAAAGGGAACGTGACTAACAAACACCTGCATAAAGGAATGGCGCTCATTTCGAATGGCTTTCCACTCACTGTCAGGGTGCAACATAATTCCGAGCGTATGTTCCAAAATGGCCATATCTGACTCCTCATCATTGACTCTAATTATTTTTATTTGGTTTCCACCAACACGATTTCAGTATTGGTGAGATCGATCTAACGCACCAATAAGTTTTCGTCATTATAAAAATTCGGCTAATTTTGAAACGCTATATAGCCCTTGAGTCACACAGGATCTATCATAGATAGCCAATAATCATAAATTCTATGCGAGGTCCTCAATGAGCCAGGTTTTCCCCGACAACACCCAGACCATTGGCAACACGCCACTGGTAAAGCTCGGCCGCATTACCGACAAAAACGTCTACGCCAAGCTGGAATCCCGAAACCCGGCGGCGTCGGTAAAGTGCCGGATTGGTGCCAATATGATTTGGGACGCGGAGAAGCGCGGCGTACTAAAGCCCGGAATGACTGTTGTGGAACCCACCAGCGGTAACACTGGTATTGCTCTGGCCTTTGTCTGCGCCGCCCGTGGATACCACCTGGTACTGACTATGCCTGACACCATGAGCCTCGAGCGCCGGAAACTCATTAAAGCACTGGGAGCAGAACTGGAGTTGACACCAGGCGCCAAAGGCATGAAAGGCGCGGTAGACAAAGCCGAAGAAATTCACGCCAACGATCCGGATAACACCTTTATACCGCGCCAGTTTGAGAATCCGGCCAACCCCGAAATTCACGAAAAGACTACCGGGCCCGAGATCTATCGCGATCTCGACGGAAAAGTGGACATCTTTGTCGCAGGCGTAGGCACCGGCGGCACACTCAGTGGCGTTTCGCGTTACCTGAAGAAAGAGAAAGGATTGGACATTGAAGCCGTCGCCGTAGAACCAGAAGCCTCACCGATCATCAGTCAAACCCGAAGCGGCGAAGACATTACCCCGGCACCGCACAAGATCCAGGGCATCGGCGCCAACTTTATTCCGAAAAACCTGGATCTGGACCTGGTCGACAGCGTCGAAACTGTATCGAACGAAGATGCCGTAGCAACCGCCAAGCGCCTCATGAAAGAAGAAGGCATTCTGGCCGGGATATCATGCGGCGCCGCACTCTGCGCAGCACTGCGCGTTGCTGATCGCCCGGAAAACGCCGATAAAAATGTCGTGGTTATCCTGCCAGATTCCGGCGAACGCTACCTTTCAAGCATTATGTTCGCCGACGAATTTACGGACAAAGAACTTAAGCAATAACCCTATATAGTAGTAGCCCAATCAAAAAGAGCGATTAGCCTTGCGGTTAATCGCTCTTTTTTGCAAACCTGGTTTCACCCTGAAGGTAGCCAGACCTACTTGATTACCTTGAGACTTGGGCGCTTGCCACCCGCTGCTCCTGCACCATCATCTTTCGGCGGAGGTTCAGGGGCGGGATTGGTCTCGGGATCAAAAATCATACCTTGACCGTTCTCGCGAGCGTAAATCCCCAATACACCACTGCAGGTGATATAGATGTCGGTGGGCATACCACCAAAGCGGGCATTGAACTGAATGCCTTCGTTCTTGATCTCAAGGCCCTGCACAGCCGTCGGAGAAACGTTGAGCACAATCTGCCCCTCATCATTCACAAACTGCTGTGGAACGCTGACGCCGTCAGCATGAGCGTCCACCAGAAGATAGGGCGTGCACTGATTGTCTACGATCCACTCGTATAGAGCGCGAATCATATAGGGTCGACTGGAAGTCATTGCCATAGCAAATCGCCGCCTTAGGGTCAGTTGGTAAAGAGCGCGGATTAAACTCTGCGCATCTCTCTTTCAAGCTCAGTCAGGCTTTCCTGGAAGGATTCACGAGCAAACAGACGCTCCATATAATCCGTCAAAGGCTTAGCCTGCTTGGTACTTGGCAGCTCAATACCCATGACTTCGAGGCGCCACAGAATCGGGGCCAGACAACAGTCCACAATGGTGAACTCTTCACTCATAAAGTAAGGCATCTCAGCGAAAATAGGTGCCACACTCAACAGGTTATCTTTAAGCTCCTTGCGCGCCACATCCGCAGCCTTGTCGTCCTGTCCGTTGACAATAGTATCAACCATAGGGCTCCAGTCCTTCTCAATGCGGTGCATCCACAAACGGCTTTGAGCACGTGCAACAGGGTAAACTGGCAGCAGTGGAGGATGCGGGAAGCGCTCGTCGAGATACTCCATCATCACCTTGGTTTCATACAGAGCCAACTCGCGATCAACCAGCGTCGGCAGATCGTTGTACGGATTCAGCTCAGCCAGTGACTCGGGCTTGTTCTCCGGATCAACATCGATGATCTCAACAGACACACCCTTCTCAGCCAAAACAATACGCACGCGATGACTGTAGTGATCCTGTGCATCAGAAAAATACGTCATGGAAGAACGTTTAGCCACAACCCCCATAAAATCACCTCAAACTTGAAAAACACAAAAACAAACGGGCGGACTGCCAAAAACAGTCCGCCCGGAACACTTTTATTGCGAAAACGCGAGATTAATGGATGTCTCTCCAGTACTCACGATTCAGCAGATAAACAAACACAAACAGTACAACCAGGAACAACAAAACGTATACACCAATAGCTTTGCGCTCTTCAGCGATAGGCTCTGCCAGGTACTCCATAAAGTTCACCAGGTCATATACAGCCTTGTCGAACTCTTCAGTTGTCATGGAGCCTTTTATATCGCCTACTTTCAGAGTTCCACACGGGTTTTCTGCGATTGGCTCACCGGTAACCTGATCACGAATAATGTGACCGTGGCTATCCAACTTTGGACCAGGCGCACACTCAGCCAGGCCTTGCAGCTCCAGCATTACGTGAGGCATACCCACTTTGTCGAAAACCTTGTTGTTTACACCAGTAGGACGAGTTTCGTCGGCATAAAAGCTGCGCAGGTAAGTGTACAGCCACTCGGGAGAGCGAGAACGAGCTACCAGAGTCAGATCCGGAGGAGTTGCACCAAACCAGCCCTTGGACTGCTTAGCCTCCATGGATATCTCCATCAGTGCACCGATTTTCTCATCGCCGAATACCATGTTATCCATCATCAGCTCGTGAGGGATACCCAGATCGTCAGCTACGCGCTCGTAGCGAGAAAACTTGGCTGAATGACAACCCATGCAGTAATTGGTGAACCACTTGGCACCGCTTTGCAGAGACTCTTTGTCTTTCAGGTCAGGAACCATTTCATCACACTGGATGCTACCGCAGTTGAAGGCGCCCTCGGCGCCCACAGCCTTAATCGGCACAACAGTCAACAGTACGAAGAGAATAAAGCCGCCCCATACCATTCCTGCTGGCAAGCCTTTGCTTTGTACACGCTCAGGCTCTGGAGAGCACTTCTCACGAGAAGTCCAGAACGGCATAGCGATGAAGTACGCAAAGTAAATCACGGTACATACCTGAGCCAGAATAGTGCGGCCAGGAGTAGGAGATTTAACACCCAGGTAACCCAGGATTACGAACGCAGCGGCAAACACCAGCAGCGCAATGCGGCTGAAGTTGCCTTTGTAACGCATGGACTTAACAGGGCTTCTGTCGAGCCAAGGCAGTACAAACAAGATCGCAATCGCAGCTCCCATAGCTACCAGCCCCAGGAACTTGGAGCTCAAAGGACCAATATCGAAGGTCACAGCACGCAGAATCGCGTAGAAAGGCGTGAAGTACCATACCGGCGCAATGTGCGGAGGAGTCTTCAGGCCGTTAGCTTCTTCGAAGTTAGCGTACTCAAGGAAGAAACCACCCATTTCAGGCATAAAGAACATCACGAAACAGAACACAAACAGGAAGACGGATACACCAACCAGATCGTGAACGGTGTAGAACGGATGGAAAGGCACGCCGTCTTTAGGAATACCGTTTTCGTCTTTGTTCTTCTTGATTTCGATGCCGTCAGGGTTGTTGGATCCCACCTCGTGCAGAGCCAGGATGTGCAATACAACCAGAGCCAGCAGAACAATAGGCAGCGCCACAACGTGCAGAGCAAAGAAGCGGTTGAGCGTCGCACCACTGATCAAGTAGTCACCACGTACCCACTGCACCAGGTCTTCACCCACTACAGGGATCGCACCAGCCAGCGATACAATTACCTGCGCACCCCAGTAGGACATCTGTCCCCATGGCAGCACATAACCCATGAAAGCTTCAGCCATCAGGATCAGGTAGATGGTCATACCGAAGATCCATACCAGCTCGCGAGGTGCCTTATAAGAGCCGTACATCAAGCCGCGGAACATATGCAGGTATACAACAACAAAGAACGCCGAAGCACCCGTGGAGTGCATATAACGCAGCAGCCAGCCGTAATCCACATCACGCATGATGTACTCAACGGAGGCAAACGCTTCCTCAGCGGAAGGCGTATAGTTCATGGTCAACCAGATACCGGTCAACAGTTGGTTAACCAGCACCAGCATGGACAACACACCAAAGAAATACCAGAAGTTAAAATTCTTCGGCGCGTAGTATTTGCTCATATGGTCTTCGAATGCGCGAGTAACAGGCAGACGCGCATCAACCCAGGCCATAAAGGATTCGAATTTACTCATTATCTTAGGCCTCCTGGTCCACACCGATGGTAATCACGGTGTCGGATTCGTATCTGTGGGGAGGAACTTCCAGATTGATTGGAGCTGGAACGCCTTTAAACACGCGACCAGCCAAGTCAAACTTGGAACCGTGACAAGGACAGAAGAAACCACCCAACCACTCATCACCACCCAAGTCAGTTGCGCCAACTTCCGGACGATACATAGGAGCACAACCCAGATGAGTACAAAGACCCAGCAGGATCAGGAACTCTTCTTTGCCCTCAATGGTACGAGCCAAGCCCTGAACGTATTCTGGCTGCTTGGACTCTCCAGAATTCGGATCACGCAGCAGGTTATCCATCTTTTCCAGATCCGCCAGAGTCTCCGCCGAGCGACGCACGATGTAGACTGGCTTACCGCGCCACTCAACAATCACCATCTGACCTGGTTCAATCTTGGCGAGATTGGCCTTAACCGGCGCACCGGCAGCCTTTGCTTTGGCACTTGGATTCCAAGATGCTACGAAAGGTACGGCAGCGCCAACGGCACCTGCTCCACCTACTACGCAGGTAGCCGCTGTTAAAAAACGACGACGCCCCTCGTTTACTCCGTCACCACTCATGACGCTTTCTCCCATTACAGCCCTGATAAATGACTAAATATAGCCACTAACCCACTGACTTACATCGATTCAGTCTTACGACCCACAAAAAAGTGCGCACATATTAATGAAGTTGCGGTTTACTCTCAAGGAAAACCACGGTCTGCATAAGGTCAAAGCCATACTGAGAGGCCATCCCACGACACAGATCAAAAAAAAGCCCAGATTGAAACCAACCTGGGCCAAGTATGTAACGCTTTCGCGAAAAATTAACGCTTGGAGAATTGTGGCTTCTTACGCGCTTTACGCAGACCCACTTTCTTACGCTCAACTTCACGAGCATCACGGGTAACGTAACCCGCCGCACGCAGAGACTGACGCAGAGACTCATCGTACTCCATCAAAGCGCGAGTCAGACCGTGACGAATAGCACCCGCCTGACCAAAGCTACCGCCACCTTTAACGGTAACTTTTACGTCGAACTTATCAGTCATTTCAACCAGCTCCAGCGGCTGACGTACGATCATACGCGCCACTTCGCGACCGAAGTATTCGTCCAGAGACTTGTCGTTAACAGTGATGTTACCGCTACCCTGAGCGATAAACACACGAGCTGTAGAAGTTTTACGGCGTCCAGTACCGTAGTATTGTTGTTCAGCCATGATTTAAATCCCCAGATTAAAGAGTCAGTTCTTGCGGCTGCTGTGCGGCATGTGGATGCTCGCTACCCGCGTAAACTTTCAGTTTTTTGAACATTGCACGACCCAGCGGCCCTTTTGGCAGCATGCCTTTAACGGCGCTCTGGATGGTACGCTCTGGAGCTTTTTCAATCAGCTTCTCGAAAGAGATGGACTTCAGACCACCGGGATAGCCAGTGTGGCTGTGGTAGATCTTGTCTTTCGCCTTGTTACCAGTCACACGTACTTTCTCGGCGTTGATTACAACAATGTAATCACCGGTATCAACGTGTGGCGTGTACTCAGGCTTATGCTTGCCGCGCAGACGGGTAGCAATCTCGGTCGCCATGCGACCCAGAGTCTTACCCTCGGCGTCAATTACATACCAGTCGCGCTGTACAGCTGCTGGTTTGGCACTAATTGTCTTCATGTTGTATTGCCTTTGCCTAATGAGGATGTATATCCACGGAAAAATGGAGGGCGAATTCTATAGAGACTAAGACACAAACTCAAGGGCAAACTGAACACTTTTCAGACAAAATCGACAACCTACGGTCGATGCGGCTCCGCCAGATACTCGTGACTCTGCATTTCCAGGAGGCGGCTAGTCGTTCTCTCAAATTCGAAATTCAACTTGCCACCAGCATAGATAGCTTCCAGCGGCTTCTGCGCCGAAATAATCAGCTTCACATTACGATCATAGAATTCATCGACCATATTGATAAAGCGACGGGCCTGGTCATCAGTATCACGTCCCAGCTCAGGCACATTGGCTACCAGTACCGCGTGATATTCTCTCGCCAGCTCAATATAGTCGTTTTGCGAGCGAGGCCCGTCACACAGATCCAGAAACTCAAACCAGACCACATCTTCAGCTTCGTAGCGGGCGGCAATTGGGCGCCCCTCCACTTCCACTTCGACACCCGCGCGGATCTCTTCCTTATCAGGCACCAGACTTTCAAAGCTCTTCAACAGGCTCGCGTCAGCCACCTCATCCAAGGGGTGGTGATAGAGCTCCGCCTGCTCCAGCGCCCGCAATCGATAATCGACACCACC
>JALUYN010000580.1 GCA_027012915.1 Cellvibrionaceae bacterium | reverse complement strand
CAGCCAATGTAGTCAGTCATACCAAAGGTGTTCAGAAGGTAGTCAAAGCCATCGAGTACATCGACTGACATTGACAGCCACGACAATATGGAGACTCTCGTCCTGCGAGTCTCCATCACGATTTTCCGACGCTCACACCATGTTGGAAGCTGCGTCGAACTAACCGCCATATCACAAGCGCCACTGTCCCCCTGAGCACTCCTGTTCCATTCCAGGCACACCAAGCTCCCGTAATTGACCACAGCCATCAAAATGTCACATTTAACGGCTAGGATCTCTCGATTTTCCGCAGCACTCGAGAAACACAATGAAAGAAGTCAATCCAGACAGCAGCGCCAACGCCATCATGCAGTACTCTTTTCTGCACGCCTTCGCGAATGATGGAACCATCGACGCCAACGAACTGGCTTTTATAGAAAAGCTGGCACTCAAAGACGGTACTGTAGACGATCAGGAACGTCAGGTTTTGGCGGATATATTCGGTCGCCTGTCCACGACTGACACGGCACCTGAGGTACTCGAAGAGATACAACACTTCTGTCATCAGTTTCAGATACAAATATAAACCAACACAACAACTGCTGGCGCAAAGATGAAGCTCTACAAGTTTCGCTCCCTCAGTAACATTGAGTTCGTTTTGGATATTATCTACAACCAACGACTCTACTGCGCCCACTACGACAATCTCAACGATCCCTTTGAAGGTTTGTTTCTGTCCAATCTGCTCGATCTCTCGCAGCGACCCACCGGGTCGCGTCTGCTTGGTGGAGAGTCCGGTAACTATCAAGTGGTGGTCAGCGCCAAACACCTGAACAACACCATTCTGGAAGATGCTCGTATTTGCAGTTTGACCCAGAGTTATTCGGACGTGCGCTTGTGGTCATACTATGGCGATGGTCACACCGGCATTGCTATTGAGGTGGAGGTAGACGAAAGTGATCCGCAGCTGCACAAAATCGAGTACAGCGACACCCTCCCCACCTTCGATCTGGATAACGCCACAGACACCAGGGTGCATGCGCTGTTGAAGTGCAAAACCCGGCAGTGGCAGCACGAGCAAGAATATCGCCTGATCACCTCAAAAAAATACTACTGTATCAGCGAGAAGATTCGCTCTATCTACCTGGGCAGTCGCGTCAGCCAGTTTCATGCCGACATTCTCAAGAAAGCAGTCAGTAAAAAGATCAATATCTACCACACGCGCATCGATCCGTATCAGGTAAAAGTGGAACGAGGCGACAGCTAGCCTGCATGTTGGCCTTGTCTGTTGCTCTGTAGAGAGATTACTATCAAACAGGAGTTCAGCTAAAAGGATTAAGTTGTGACCGCCAACCTGTTTAGTCGCCAGAACCGTAGCTTCGTCACTGGTATTCTCACATGCCTGCTCATAGCCTTGTGCAGTCTGGCACCCTGGAGTCATGCCGAGCTAGCTCTAACCGATCAGCTATCCACTACCGAGCGGACCTGGCTGGGCCAGCACGACAGCATATCGGTTGCTTTTGATGGCGACTTCCCACCCTACAGTTTTATTAACGACAACGGCGATCTGGAAGGCTATGCACTGGATGTCTTTAAGCTGCTTTCAGAACAAACTGGTCTCAAACTCAATATCCACCCGGAACAGCAATGGCACAAACTCTACGACCTGGCACGCAGCACGGGAGATAACTCAACACCAATTGATGTCGTTGCCACTATGGTGGACCGCGAGCAGCGCCAGGAGTGGTTTCGCTTCACAGCACCCTATATCTATAAGTCGCTGGTAATCATTGATCGCAACGAAGATTCTCGTATTACTCATCGTCAGGACATCGCGGGAAAAACGGTTGCCCTGGTAAGAGACTATCAATACGCGGCCGACGTAATTGCCGAGTTTCCAAGCACAAAGCCACTTTACGTAGACACCCTGCTCGATGCCCTCAACGCCGTCTCGGTAGGCGATGCCGATGCCGCCATTACCTTTCTCGGTGCCGGCCACTTCTATCGCAGTAAGTATCTGCTGACTAATCTGAAATACGCCGCTGTCTACGACAAAGAGTCCGCCAATGAGAGCATCGCCGTGCGCAAGAGCGCGCCGCAGCTTGTAGGTATTTTACAGAAGGCTCTCAATCAGATTCCCGAAGCCAAGTTGCATGCCCTGCGCTCCAAATGGCTGCCCGTAGACTATATGGAAAATCTGATAGAGATCCCTCTCACGGCAGCGGAGCGTCAGTGGATCAAAGAAAACAGAAATATACGCCTGGGTATTGATCCTGAATTCGCGCCTTTTGAATTTCTGCACCAAGGCCAATACCAAGGTATGACCTCGGATTATATTAGACTGCTAAATCAGCGCCTTAACCTGAATATGCAGGTGGTACCAAACATCAATTGGAAAGAAGCCATCGCGCGCGCTGAGCGAGGCGATATTGATGTGTTACCGGCAGTAGGGGTCACCCGGGAACGAAAGTCCTTTCTCAATTACACCCGACCCTATCTCAATTTTCATCGTGTTATCGTCACACGCAACGACACACCGTTTGTGGCCGACCTGTCTGATGTGGATCATTCACCGATTGCCGTTCAGGCAAACTCATCACACCATGGTTTTTTGCGGGAACAAACGGACGTCAACTTTTCCCTGTTTGCCACGCAACAAGAAGCGTTGCTAGCGGTCTCCGGCGGACAGGCTAGTGCATTTGTCGGCAATGTTGCCTCAGCCACCTACTGGATTCGCAAACTCAATCTGAACAATCTCAAGATCGCCGCCCCGGTTTCAGGCGATGTCCAGAGTTTGCACTTTGCTATTCGCAAAGACTGGCCGCAGCTGCAATCCATATTGCAAAAAGGACTCGACAGTATCTCGGCACGGCAACGCAAACTTATTAGCGAGAAGTGGCTGTCAGTCGACTATGATCCCATCGTCGATTACACCCTGGCATGGAAAATAGGTGGCTCCTTTTCGATACTCATAGCCCTGGTATTTGGCTGGAATCTGTTGTTAAACAGACAAGTGCGACTGCGTACCTCACAATTGAACTATGCCGCTAACTACAACCAATTGAGCGGACTACCCAATCGCGTTCTAACCATGGATCGATTGGAACAAATGATTACCGACGCACAACGCAACAACACTAAGATTGCTCTATTGTCGGTGGACATCGACGATTTCAAGAAAATTAACGACGGCTTCGATCATCGCACCGGTGACACATTGATCAAAGCCGTTTCCCGGCGACTGCAACGTAATCTCCAAGAGACAGACAACCTTGGGCATTTGGGCGCAGATCACTTTTTGGTCGTTCAGAATTCCATAGACGATGCATCTGACGCCGCTATGCTCAGCGAAAAACTGATTGCCTCGCTCAATCAGAGTTTTGATATCACCGGCAACGAATTGACTATTTCCGCGAGTATAGGCGTCTCCATTTACCCCGACGACGGCCTGTCTCCGGAGGATCTGCTGAAACACGCCAATGCCGCCAAACACCATAGCAAAAACCGTAACCAGGGCAACTATACCTTTTACACCAAGAATCTGATTCAGAATGTCTCGCGCCGCCTCGAGCTGGACCGACACATGCGTGGCGCTCTCGAGCGCTGTGAATTCGAGGTTTACTACCAACCCAAAGTGGAAGCGCGTAGTCGCACCATCGTCAGTTTTGAAGCGCTAATGCGTTGGAACAATCCTGACCTCGGTGTAGTTTCTCCCGTCGAGTTTATTCCCGTTGCCGAAAAGAATGGCATCATTGAAGAAATGGGAGCCTTTGCCATTGAAGAAGCCTTCGCGCAACTGACCCTGTGGCGCGAACGCTACAACCGGCAGCTATCGATGGCCATTAACCTGTCACCGGTACAATTTCGTGCAGACGACTTGTTGCCAAAAATTGAATCTACCCTCCTCAAACACGGTCTCAGTGGTCGTCATGTAGAGTTTGAAATCACCGAAGGCGTATTGCTATCGGAGTACCCCGACGTGGGCGAGAAACTGAATCGCCTGGAATCCCTCGGCGTCAGACTGTCTATGGATGACTTTGGCACCGGCTATTCTTCCATGAGCTACCTGCGCAAGTATCGGTTTGATTCGTTGAAAATCGACGGAGAATTTATCAACGACCTTGTTCGCGATGAGTCCGACCAAAAACTGGTGGCGGCAACAATAGCCATGGCCCACGGTCTGGGAATGACCGTTGTCGCCGAGCGCATCGAAACCGAAGAACAATACCAATGGCTGGCCGACGCCAACTGCGATCACCTGCAAGGCTGGCTATTCAGCAAAGCAGATTCAGCGCCGGCAATCACTAAACTTCTGGATCAGCATTTTTCGCAGACAATCGAGGGGGAGATCACGGAAACAGCTGACATCAGCTAGTCTACGATGGCCTGATTGGATTTCGAGCAATAGTAGAACCGCGATTCCTGCTTCTGAGTTTCGCGCAACTCGCCCAGACATTTAAGGTAAGACGGAAACTCCTTAACCTCAAAGCGCCCCTCGCGCATATCCACCAGGTAGACATAGTCGTAGGTGTTTCGGTCGTGCCACTTTTTAAACACAGTGGGCGTGCTTACGCACAGATAATCAACGCGCTTGGCGAACAGTCCGGCTGTTTTGCGAATGTAGTGCCCATAGTGCTTCCAACGGCCGTAGTGGCCACCGCGTTTTTCCTTCTCGCACATAGCCAGCGAAGTTACTTCGGGCGCATAAAAGAACACAGTAGAGGTATAGGTAGTACCCGTCAGGCGCACTTTACCGAGCATATAAACGCGCTCCTCTGCAGCGGCATATGCAGAAAACGCAAGAGACAAAATCCAGAAAGCGATACCAAACCGAACCATAAAAAATCCTTTTTAGCAGTTTCTCCGAGTTCCACTACGGTGGCATAAAAAAACGCGCCCCTGAAATCAGGAGCGCGCTCTTATTTTACACAATCGTCGAGATAGATCCTTTAATCTCGCTCTACTGCGATAGCCGTCGCCTCACCACCACCAATACAGAGACTCGCCACACCGGTTTTCTTATCGTAGGTTTCCAGCGCGCCGAGAAGGGTAACCAGAATACGTGTACCAGAAGCGCCCAGAGGATGTCCTAGAGCACAGGCACCGCCGTGAACATTGACCTTGGCGTGATCCAGATGCAGATCCTTCATTGCGGCCATGGTGACCACGGCAAATGCTTCGTTGATCTCAAACAGATCCACGGAATCCGCTGTCCAATCCAGACGTTTCATCAACTTATCCATCGCCCCAACAGGAGCGGTAGTAAACCACTCCGGCTCATGAGCGTTTTGGGAGTGGCCCTTAATGGTGGCGATAACCTTCAGTCCCCGCTTTTCTGCTTCGCTGCGACGCATCAATACCAGTGCGGCTGCGCCGTCGGAAATCGAGCTGGCATTGGCAGCCGTCACCGTGCCGTCTTTCTTAAAAGCTGGGCGCAGTGATGGAATTTTATCCGGGCGCGCATTTCCGGGCTGCTCATCAGTATCCACAACCTGTTCGCCTTTGCGGGATTTGATGGTCAGCGGCACAATTTCGCGTTTGAATTTACCCTCGGCAATGGCACTGTTAGCGCGAGTCAGAGATTCAATGGCGTACTCATCCTGCTGCTCGCGAGTGAAGCCATACTTGTCTACGGTCTTTTCAGCAAAGTTACCCATAGGGCCGCCACTGTAGGCGTCCTGAAGACCGTCGTAGAGCATATGGTCCAGCAACTCACCATGGCCAAAACGATAACCACCGCGCCCCTGAGGCATCATATAGGGAGCATTGGTCATGCTTTCCATACCACCGGCGACCACGACATCAGCGCTACCGGTAAGAATGGCGTCATGCGCCATCATCACTGTTTTCATACCCGAGCCACAGACTTTGTTGACGGTGGTACAGGGAGTGTTCTTGCTAACGCCTGCAGCCAGTGCTGCCTGACGCGCTGGTGCCTGGCCGGTAGCTGCTGGCAACACACAGCCCATCAACACCTCGTCCACATCCGTGGCATCAACACCGGCATCAGCCAGTGCACCGGAAATGGCTTCTGCGCCCAATTGAGTTACAGGCAGGCCGCCCAGAGCCCCTTGCATGCCCCCCATCGCGGTGCGCGCCATGCCCACAATTACTACTGATTCAGTCATAGTTACTCCTATCTCTCTCGTGGCCCCATTTTCGAAAATAAATAGAAAATGAGGGAAATTACTGCCAATTTAATGGTCTGATATGGCAACATTCTACTCAACCCAACTCCGACAAACCAAGGCCGGAGTCGTTCAATCCGCTTGTCGAAATCGTCGCTGGAGACTTTGTGAACTATCGCCAACACATCGCCATAATCTATTTGATCGTTATAGTCCTGGCTGTTGCGGTCTCCAGCGTTATTTTTGTCAACAATCAAGACAGCCAGGACACTCACCAGTACCTATTCAAGAAGACTCTACCACTGCTGCAGAAGATTCGCCTGTTACAAGAAGCCAAAACCGAGTACGAGCGTCTGCTCTATGAGTACTACGCGACCACCGATCGCGTGCGCCTGCTGCCCAAACTGGAGGCCATCGATGCCGCCATCTACAAGCAGTCTGCTGACATCAGTCGTTTGAAGGTAGCAGATCCGGCCATGCAAACGGTTATGCAATTACACCAGACAATGAAAACCGAAGCCGCAGAGCTGGACCGCAATCTGAGCGGCACGGGTATCGACTGGGACCTGGCGCGAACTCAGCTGATGCACATTTCCAGCGCAGGTGAAGCCATGAACCCGCATCTGGCATTGCTCACCAAAGAAATCGAAGAAGAGGCCGAGAGCGGCAGTATGAGCAGTCTGGAGAACAATCAGACCGGTTCGCAACTGGTGATCGCCTTTTCGGTCATTATTACCGGACTGGCGCTGTTCATAGGCTACTTTGTGGATCGCTACCTACGCGAAGCCGCAGAGCGCAGACGTATTTCCATGTTTGCCGAGCGCAATCCCAATCCGGTAATCAGCAGCAATGACAAAGGCGAGATCACCTACGCCAACCCCTCAAGCGAGCACCTGCTGCAAGATTTGCACATCAATCAGGGAGACTGGGCCAGCTTTCTCCCCAAGGGATTTCAGGAGCGCATTACCGAGGCCTTCAAGAGCGGCCCCAGGCAGACCTCTGGCGAGTACTCGGTCGACGAGCGTACCTTTAAATACTCGCTGTCCGCGCTGAAAGATCTCGATACCGCGCATATCTATTTTGAAGATATTACTGACAAGGTAGCAGCACAGGAGCGACTCAACTTTCAGGCCAACCACGACTCTCTGACCAAACTGCCAAACCGTTTCAGTCTGGAAAGCAAACTGAACGAAGTCCTCGATCAAAAAGATCAACCGCATATGGAACTGCTGCTGATCAACCTGCACCGCTTCGATCGCATCACCTCCATATACGGCTACCAATTTGGCGACGCCATTATTCGTCACTTTGCCAGACAACTGTGTGAGCAAATACACCCCTACCAGGAGGATCTACTGGAGAACCAGGCGTTTCGAATAGACGGTACTACCTTTGCCCTGGTTATCAACAACGAGCAAGAACATAAAGCCATCAGCGATGCCATTCTCACCATTAACGAAACCGCTATTCACGAGAAAGGCAACGATTTCTATTTGAGCCTGCGGCTGGGCAGCAGTAACTTCCCTCGTGATGGCGAATCCCTCGACGAATTGATGAAGTGCGCAGACGCAGCATTGCTGCAAGCCAAGAAA
>JALUYN010000579.1 GCA_027012915.1 Cellvibrionaceae bacterium | reverse complement strand
TAGCACTTCGGCAACGCGATCACTTACCAGCACGCCGCCGATGGGCAGATAACCGGAGGACAGTCCCTTGGCGATCGGCATAAAATCAGGCTTGACTCCGTAGTAGTCGGCACCAAACCATTTGCCTGTGCGACCAAAGCCGCAAATCACTTCGTCAGATATCAGCAAAATGCCGTACTTGTCGCAGATGCGCTGAATTTCAGGCCAGTAACTGTCTGGCGGTACAATCACTCCGCCAGCGCCTTGAATAGGCTCGGCAATAAACGCAGCTACTCGATCAACACTCAAATCGAGAATTTTTTCTTCCAACTGACGTGCGACTCGCAAACCAAACTCATTGGTGTCTTCGTCACCGCCTTCACCAAACCAATAGGGCTGATCAATGTGGACAATGCCCGGAATCGGCAGATTTCCCTGCTCGTGCATCCAGGTCATGCCGCCCAGACTGGCACCCGCAACGGTTGAACCATGGTAGGCATTCTTGCGGCTGATGATGACCGATTTCATTGGCTCACCACGGCAGGCCCAGTAGTGGCGTACCAAACGCAAAATGGTGTCATTGGAATCGGATCCTGATCCGGTAAAGAACACATTATTGATGTGATCTGGCGCCAGCTCGGCAAGCTTCTCTGCCAATTTAATAGTCGGCGGAGTGGTGCATTGAAAGAAGCTGTTGTAGTAGGGAAGTTCCAACATTTGATCGTAAGCAGCTTGCGCCAGCTCCTTACGACCATAACCCACGTTGACGCACCAGAGGCCCGCCATACCATCGAGCAACTTGTTGCCATCTGCATCCCAAAGGTACACACCTTCGGCGCGACTGATGACCCTCGTGCCCTTGCTATTCAGATCGCCCTGATCGGTAAACGGGTGGATATGATGACGCTCGTCCAGCGCTTGCAATTGCGACAGGGTTTCAGACATTGCCAGTTCCTCTACTTCAATTCTCTTCAAATCATCAAACGTTCAACAACAGGTATTCGCGCTCCCAGGAGCTGATCACCTTGTTAAACTCTTCGTATTCAACTTCCTTAACCGCGCAGTAGGCGCGTACGAAACGTTCCCCCACCACCTCGGCCAAGGGCTTGCAATCGCGCAATAACTCAAGGGCCTCCAACAGGCTGCGAGCCACTTCGATATCCTGATCGTAAGCACTGGTGGTGGTCGGCGCGGTGGGCTCCACTTTTTCTTTTATGCCGAGGTAGCCACAGGCGAGAGTCGCGGCCAATGCCAGATAGGGGTTGGCATCCATCCCGGGAAAGCGGTTTTCAACACGCTTGGCCTCAGGCTTACTATCTGGGACGCGAATACCGGTGGTGCGGTTGTCATAACCCCAACATAGATTGATTGGCGCTGCGATATCCTTGGTAAAGCGTCGATAGGAATTCACGTTTGGCGCGTAAAACGCCAGTGCGTAAGGGGTGTATTTCTGCATACCGCCAATGTAGTGGCGGAACAGTTCATTTTCTTCACCGTTTTCGTCCACAAAAATATTCTTGCCCGTCTTGGCATCGACAATACTCTGGTGGATATGCATAGCACTGCCCGGCTCTTTTTCCATGGGCTTGGCCATAAAGGTGGCATAGATATCGTGGCGCAGAGCCGCTTCACGCACAGTGCGCTTAAAGGTAAACACCTGATCGGCCAGATCGAGAGGATCACCGTGGAGGAAATTCACTTCGAACTGCGCAGAACCCGACTCGTGAATTAACGTATCCAGATCCAGATTCATGGCGTCGCAATAGTCGTAGATATCGTCGATTACATCTTCGTATTCATTGGCAGCATCGATGCTGTAGGCTTGCCCTGGGCGCTCGTGACGACCGGAACGACCAATGGGGGGACGCAGTGTGTGGTCCGGATCAATATTGCGCTGCACGAAATAAAATTCGGCCTCAGGCGCAATGACAGGCTTCCACCCCTCTTTTTCATAGAGTTCCAATACACGGCGCAACACGCTGCGCGCAGCCAGCGGATGCAACTCGCCGGCATAGGTGTAGCAGTCATGAATAATCTGTACGGTGGGCTCTTTTTCCTTGGCCCAGGGCACAGGACGCATAGTGTTTGGATCAGGCTGTAACACCATATCGCCGTCCAAATCACTGCCCAGTAACTCTTCGTGGTCGTCGGACCAGGCACCGTTTACGGCCTGAATTAAAATACTCTCCGGCAGACGCGACTCTTCCTTCACAAATTTCTTTGCAGGAATCAGTTTCCCTCGTGCGTTGCCCGTCATATCCGGAACCAGGCACTCAACCTCTTCAATACGATGCTCTTTGAGATAGGTGCCAATCTTAGTGCTCATAAAATGCCTTTCGGTTGTTTATAGTTCTTGTTGAGCAGCAGCGCTTTTCTAGCTAGCAATGCGCTGTGCGCGACGCTCCAAACACGCCGCCTCGAAACGTTCAAAAATACCTTTATAGAAAGGGGTCTCGGTTACCTTCCACTCCGGGTGCCACTGCACCGCCAGCATAAAGGTGTTGTCATCATCCAAACGAATTCCTTCGATCAGGCCATCTGGAGCATGACACTCAACAGAGAGCCCTTCGCCCAGCTCATTAATACCCTGACCATGCAGCGAATTTACCTGGGTAGTTTGTCCCCGAGTAATTTCAAACAGGATCCCGCCTTCAACCGGCGCGATTTCGTGAGCCATGCCGTATTGCACTTCCAGAGGCTGATCATTGTCCTCACGGTGATCCATATAGCCGTCAACCTCATGCACTTTCTGATGCAGAGAACCACCAAGCGCGACATTGATTTCCTGAAATCCACGACAAATACCCAACACAGGCACCCGCTTCTCGATAGCCGCGGGTATCAGGCTTAACGTTGATTCATCCCGCGCGGGGTCTAATAAGCAGCCTTCGTAAGCTTCTCCACCGCCGTAGCGGTGCGGCTCGATATTGGCATAACCACCAGTAAGCAAGAGACCATCAACCTGATCAAGCACGGCGTCTATCTCTAAACGCTGTCCCAGCGACGGAATCAACAATGGCAGACCACCCATAGCGTCCACCACTGCATTGATATACTTCTCACCAACGCAGTGGAAATTGTGGGGGCCGATCTGCTTTACGTCTGCCGGCAATCCTATAATTGGGGGTACTGCGCTCTTCTTCATTGTTTTGTTTTTCTATAGTTGTTTGGACTTCAAAGACATACCAGGTACATACGATCCTTCAAATTTTCATTCGCAACCCACGTTCCGCCGCGGGTGCTGTCAGGTACGCCATAATCACGATTTCAAAATTACTTTGGCAGCAAGTGCCAAATCAATGAGTTTTTTTGCACCTAAACGTGGATTTAAATACAACTTAGCCCGCGCAATATTTGAGCAACAAGCCGGCTCATTGGGGTAAGCTATCTCCCTAAATACAACAATATAGGCTATAACTTTAATCAAATTCCAATTGTCTCCCACGCATCAGAGACTTTGGAACTGTGAGTTAAGCCCGGCGATTAGTGCGAGCACCGTTTATGAATTCTGATGACCTGAAAACACTCGAATCCATGACTCCTCCTGAGTATGTTGACCTTCTACTACCGGACTGCAACGGTTTGATACGCGGCAAACGTGTCGAGGGAGACAAGCTCAACAAGGTCTACAGCGACGGGATCAACTTACCCCTTTCAGTTCTGGCGTCGGAGATTACCGGTGAGTGTAACGAGGACACTGGTCTGGGCATGGATATTGGCGACCAGGATGTATTCTGCTATCCCATTGACGGTAGCCTTGCCAGCATTGACTGGAACTCACAGCCTTCCGCCCAACTGTTGCTGGACATTAAAGATCCCGAGGGCAACTCATTTTCCGGTAATCCTCGCGTAGTTCTGGAAAACTGCCTCAAGCGCCTGAATAAGCTGGGACTGAATCCGGTTATTGCGGTAGAACTGGAATTCTTCCTACTGGACAAGTCCCCCAATGATCACGGTCAACCACAACCACCTATCTGCCCGCAAAAAGGACAGCGGGATTTCAATACCCAGGTCTACTATCTGGGCGATCTCGAGACCTACAGCGACTTTATTGAAGATGTCCGCAGAACTGCCAAAGGCCAGAATATACCTGCTGAAGCGGCCGTAGCCGAGTATGCCCCCGGTCAGTTCGAGATCAACGTCTGCCACTCTGACGACGTACTTAAAGCCTGTGACGAAGCCATTTTGCTTAAACGGGTCATCAAGGCGGTAGCTAGAAAGCACGACTGCCAGGCAACCTTTATGGCCAAACCCTATGCCGACACAGCGGGTAGCGGCACGCACATCCATATCAGCCTGTTGGACAACGATGGGAACAACGTTTTTGGATCAGCCGAAGGGGAACCCACCGAGCTTATGCGATATGCCATTGGCGGCCTGCAACACACAATGCGCGACAGCATGCTGATGTTTGCCCCCAATGCCAATTCTTACCGCCGCTTCCAAAAAGACACCTATGTACCGATGAACCCTCATTGGAGCTATAACAACCGCACCGTAGCACTGCGAATACCTTATAGTGATAACGCCAATCGTCGAATTGAACACCGTGTTGCCGGGGCAGACGCCAATCCATACCTGGTGGTTGCAGCGGTGCTTGCAGGAGTGGCCCACGGTATTGAGAAGAAACTGGAATGTACGCCCGCGATAGAAGGTAACGCTTACGAAAATACCGAGGCGACCAATCCCCGGCACTGGCAAGAGGCCATCGCTCTATTTGAGACCAGCGATTGGGCCAAGGACAGCTTTGGCGGTACTTTCCACCACTTGTTTAGCAGTATCAAGCAAGGCGAGCTGGAGGCATTTCAACATCAAATTACGCCCCTGGAATTGGATTGGTACCTGAATTCCGTCTGACTAACCCTAAATCTCACGCACGAAAAAAGCCCCTCTGTTTGTCAGCGGGGCTTTTTCATTTCACCAACCCATAAATCTTATGGATTTAAGTTGATCCACGTCGCCTTGAGCTCTGTGTACTTTTCCAAGGCGTGAATAGATTTGTCTCGACCATTGCCAGACTGCTTGAAACCGCCAAACGGGGCGGTCATATCGCCACCGTCATAGTAATTCACCCAGACACTTCCCGCTCTGAGCTTCTTGGCCATTTTATGCGCCCGGGTTATATCTGAAGTCCACACTGCAGCAGCCAGACCGAATTCGGTATTATTGGCGATCTGTAAAGCCTCCTCCTCAGTCTTGAATGTGATGCACGACAGAACTGGACCAAAGATTTCCTCGCAACCAATCGCCATATCCATGGTGACGCCGTCAAAGATAGTTGGCTCGACGTAGTACCCACCGGTTTCAGCCATAACACGCTTGCCGCCCAACTTGAGATCAGCGCCCTGCTCTGAACCTTTGTTAATGTAGGAAAGCACCCGCTCCATCTGAACATCATCGACTATGGCGCCCATCGTGGTTGCGGGATCCAGTGGGTGGCCTGGGCTCATTTTGCGTCCAGCTTCCACAACCTTGGCGATAAACTCATCGCGAATATCTTCATGAACCAGTAAGCGCGATGCCGCAGTGCAAACTTCACCCTGATTAAAGAAAATTGCATCCGCTGCTGCTTCTGCAGCGGCATCCAAGTTTGGAGCGTCTGGAAAAACGATATTAGGGCTCTTGCCACCGCACTCCATAAAGGCGCGCTTCATATTGGTAGTCCCGGCAATACCCATCAAGTGCTTACCAACACCGGTAGAACCCGTGAAAACCAAGCCATCCACATCCATATGGGCAGCCAAAGGCTCTCCAGCTTCTTTACCGTAGCCCGGCAACACATTGAACACACCCGCGGGAATGCCTGCCTCTAGAGCCAATTGCGCAAGCCTGATTGCAGTTAACGGGGACTTTTCTGAAGGTTTCAAAACAACACTATTGCCGGTGGCCAAAGCGGGACCGAGCTTCCAACAACCCATCATCATCGGGAAATTCCAGGGTACGATTGCCGCGATCACTCCGAGAGGCTCACGTGTAACCAAACCAAGTTCGTCGGGCCCTGTTGGAGCCACTTCGTCATAAACCTTATCTATGGCCTCACCATTCCAAGCAATGCAACGCACAGCCCCTTCTACATCAACAGACAGGCTGTCACTAATGGGTTTACCCATATCCAGCGTTTCTAACAGAGCCAGCTCCTCAGCGTTATCTCGCATTAGCTGCGCGAACCTGATTAAGACCGCTTTCCGCTCTACAGGAGGCACTTCCGACCAAACACCTGATTCAAAAGCGGCCCTCGCGACACTTACCGCGCGCTCCACATCATTCGAATCGCACTTTGAAACCTGGGCTATGACCTTACCATCAATTGGGCTCACACAGTCGAACGTCTTACCAGAGGCAGAGTCGCAATACTCGCCAGCAATAAAGGCGCGCCCCTCTATATCGAGGTTTTGCGCTTTGCTTTTCCAGTAATCAAAAGTTTGCTCGGACATCTCATTTTTCCTGAATATCTTGGTTTTTATATTAAAGACCAATCGTAATGGAAGGGCTAAGCTCGGTATGTAATAAATTATGAAAGTTGGATTTCAGGAAGTGAGACTTAGGTTATCAACTAAGACTAGCCGAGCTACCCGATAACGGAGCCTTGCCCTAGGTCGGCTAAAGCGGAGCGCCGAGTGGGTGCCCAACAGCCCTGCACGATTGCACGATGTGAGCAGCGCCTTGCCCCGGCCTTCCCAAACCCCTCAAGTCAGGAGGACTTGCGAGAGCCCCAGGGATGGGTTTATGCGTTTTTGGGAAGGCTGGGGCGAGGGGATGCGGTGTGCGGAGAACTACTGTTCGAGTTGTGAGTGGTGCCACTAAGGTAATTGCTCATTGCCATCCTTGGCGCGGCTGCGGCGCTCTTTTTTACCCCCGGCCCCGACGTCCTGTCGGGTCGTTCGCTGGCTGCAGCGATACTTAATCGCCGGCCCTGCTCACCCTACTCTCACGATTAATGTTGTAGCCTGTAATTTCAGACTACAAATAAAAAAGGCCCAGTGCGTTAGCACTGGGCCTTTTGTATTTAAAAGCCTGACGATGACCTACTCTCACATGGGGATACCCCACACTACCATCGGCGATGCATCGTTTCACTTCTGAGTTCGGGATGGGATCAGGTGGTTCCAATGCTCTATTGTCGTCAGGCAAAGCTGTATGAAGGGTTTAAGTCTTATCTGACTGCTTCAGCGCTCTTGCCACTTCAAATAGGGTGGTAAAAAGTTCTCTTTCGAGATCAAGTTGTAAAGTAATTAACACAACGCGTTTTGACTTAATTCGTTCTCGACATCACTGTCCTGCCCTCCATGGATGGAGGGTAAATCGATTATGCAGGAGCATTCATCGATTCAGCGTATTTGAGTCATCACTCAATTACATCAGTTATATGGTCAAGCCTCACGGGCAATTAGTATTGGTTAGCTCAACGCCTCACAGCGCTTCCACACCCAACCTATCAACGTCGTAGTCTTCAACGGCCCTTCAGGGGACTCGAAGTCCCAGGGAAAGCTTATCTTGAAGGAGGCTTCCCGCTTAGATGCTTTCAGCGGTTATCCCGTCCGAACATAGCTACCGGGCAATGCAATTGGCATCACAACCCGAACACCAGAGGTTCGTTCACTCCGGTCCTCTCGTACTAGGAGCAACTCTTCTCAACTTTCCAACGCCCACGGCAGATAGGGACCGAACTGTCTCACGACGTTCTAAACCCAGCTCGCGTACCACTTTAAATGGCGAACAGCCATACCCTTGGGACCGGCTTCAGCCCCAGGATGTGATGAGCCGACA
>JALUYN010000578.1 GCA_027012915.1 Cellvibrionaceae bacterium | reverse complement strand
TGGGTTTCAAGAGCGTCATCACTCAAACCACCAGGCATCTCAATAACCTTGGTGATAACCGCAGAACCCGCTACCGCAACGGCAGCATCTTTGGTTTTCGATTTGGAATGCGTCACAGAAGCGCGAATAGCTTCGCCGACAGCATCCACTTCGTTGATATTTTTCTCAACCACGGCATTGGGAGGCAAGGCCTTTACCGCATAGCTTTCCACGCGATAGCGGTCTCCCTGGCGGCTGAGCTCAAGTAATTTGACCGAAGTCGAGCTGATATCCAGCCCTAACACCGGCTTGGATTTTCGCTCCAAGAAGCCCAAAATTCCCATTTCTTTATCTATTTCCGTAACTTAGGTGCACTTTATGTTATAGCACTTTAACTTGAACCTGCAACTTGCAGCCCGTATGTAATCACAAAAAAAACACTTATACTGTGACGCATTCATCTCTTAAGGCCCCTAAGCCATTAATTCAAAAGAAAAAATGACCTCTAAAAAAACTCACCTGAAAGTCCTGGCAATACTCTGTGGAACCACGATTTTTGGCCTTTTGGCCTTATTCTCGAGTATTTACCTCTATTTAAGCCCCAAACTTCCGGCTGTAGAGACACTGCGTCAAACTAGATTACAGACCCCTTTGCGGGTATTTTCCAGCGATTCCCAGCTGATTGGCGAATTCGGCGAAAAGCGCCGTCAACCCATCACTTTTGAAGAAACCCCGACGGATTTTGTCAACGCTCTGCTGGCAGCCGAAGACGACGGCTTCTACCGCCACAGCGGAGTCGACATTGCCGGACTACTGCGAGCGGCATCACAGCTGGTGAGCTCCGGCGGCATTCAGTCCGGAGGCAGCACCATCACCATGCAGGTGGCCAGAAACTTTTTTCTGACCCGCAAGCAAACTTTCACCCGCAAGTTCAATGAAATTCTACTGGCACTGCAAATCGAGAATGAGCTCTCCAAGCAGGAAATTCTCGAGCTCTACGTCAACAAAATCTATCTGGGCAATCGCGCCTATGGTATTGAGGCTGCATCACAGGTTTATTACGGAAAATCCATCAACGAGCTCGAACTACCCCAGCTCGCCATGATCGCTGGTTTACCCAAAGCTCCTTCAGCATTCAATCCCATCATTAACCCGGAACGCGCCATCATACGCCGCAACTGGATTCTCGGACGCATGCTGTCTTTGGATATGATCAGCGTCGAGCAACACAACGAAGCCATTCGCTCGCCGGTCTCGGCCAGCTACCACGGCACCAACCTCGCCCTCAACGCTCCTTACGTCTCTGAAATGGCTCGGCAAAAATCTCTGGAGCTGCTGGGCGAAGCCGCTTATACAGATGGCTATTCCGTGTTCACCACTGTAGACAGCCGACTTCAAGCTACCGCGCAACAGGCGGTAATATCCGGACTGCTAAACTATGATCAACGTCATGGCTATCGCGGCCCGGAAGCCCAGCTCACCTACACCAGTACCGACGCAGATAGCCCATTGCCACTGGAAGAATGGCAAGAAAGCCTGAAGCAGTACCCCACACTGGGCAATTTAAGAGCTGCCGCGATCATTCACATCGACGAATCCGCAGCCAGGGCGCTACTGATTAACGGAGAACAAATCAGCCTCAGCTGGGAAACCGGGTTTGAACACTCTCGCCCGTATATTGATGAGAATAAGCGTGGCCCAGCACCAAAAGCCATCAGCGATTTCCTCAATATTGGAGACATCATCCGAGTAATTCACAATAGCGAAGGTCACTGGCAGCTTAGCCAAATCCCAATGGCCCAAGCCGCACTAGTAGCCATTGACCCGAACAACGGCCGCATACGCTCTCTTGTTGGTGGTTTTGATTTCAAGCAAAGCCACTTCAACCGCGCTACACAGGCCGAACGCCAACCCGGCTCCAACTTTAAGCCCTTTATCTACACCGCCGCCCTGGAGCATGGGCTGACCCCAGCCAGCATTATCAACGATGCTCCCATTGTTTTTAACGACAACTCACTGGAAGACACCTGGCGCCCGGAAAATGCCAGCGGCAAATTTTTTGGCCCCACACGGCTAAGGCAGGCTCTCTATAAATCACGCAATCTGGTGTCCATTCGAGTGTTGCGCACCACCGGGATAAACAACACCATCGACAGCCTTGACCGTTTTGGCTTCGACACTCAAAAGTTACCCAAAGACCTTTCCCTGTCACTGGGCAGCCACGCGCTAACCCCTCTAGAGGTTGCAAGCGCTTACACACCCTTTGCCAATGGCGGTTTTAAGGTAGACCCCTACCTGGTTGAAAGAATCGAAGATGCCGAAGGTAATATTGTCTATCAAGCCGACCCTCTGATCGTGTGCCGCAAGTGTGAACTGGCAGAAGAAGCCTCTAATGAAGCGGCTAACGAGCAGGATCAAACTACTGAAATGGTCGACGCACAAGCCACCCAAGAAAGTCAGCCTCTAGACGAAGTTGAACAGGAAACACAGCCACGGCTGGCACCAAGAATATTGTCCCCCGAAGTTGCCTACCTAATGGACGACATGTTGCGTGACGTAATTAAAAAGGGCACCGGGCGTAAAGCGCGACAGCTGGGCAGAAACGATCTCGCCGGAAAAACAGGAACTACCAACGGCCCAAAAGACGCCTGGTTTTCAGGCTATAGCTCTCACATGGTCACCACCACCTGGCTCGGTTTCGACCAGAATTTCGCCTTGGGACGCCGCGAGTACGGCGGCACCTCAGCACTTCCTATCTGGATCGAGTATATGGCCGAGGCCCTCAAAGACAAACCAGAAGCGATACGCGAACTGCCCCCAGGACTGATAACCGTGCGCATCGATCCCAAAACCGGCAAGCGCGCTCACCCCAACAACCCGGATGCCATCTTCGAAACCTTCCGCCTGGAAAATACGCCCGAATTTGCAGAGGAAACCATCGAGCTGATTGAAGAAGCCAGCAACGAGACACCACCGGAAGAACTGTTCTAACCCGGAGGTTGCACCAGCCTCAAAACCAACAATGGGCATGTGCTGGTGCAACATGCGGGCCTTATACAAAATCGAGACAAAAAAATACCCGCTCAAAGGCGGGTATTTTTTTCATTGCTACTCAGGCAATGTCGTCTACTGAATTCAGCGGATAATGTGCGGGATATGGCAAACGAGCCACCTCAGTTTCTACGGCCGCCCTTGCTACCGCAGCCGCTACAGCACCCAGCAAACGATGATCAGTGGGCTTCGGCAGAATATATTCGCGACCAAACTTCAACTCAATACCACCATAGCCGGCAATAACTTCAGCGGGAGCTTCCTGCTTGGCCAGATCCTTAATAGCGTGAACTGCCGCCAGCTTCATTTCCTCATTGATAGCCGTGGCGCGAACATCCAAAGTACCGCGGAACAGGAATGGGAAACACAGGACGTTGTTTACCTGGTTGGGATAATCCGAACGACCAGTAGCCATAATCAGATCGTCGCGGGTGGCATTGGCCAAATCCGGACTGATCTCAGGGTCGGGGTTCGAACAGGCAAACACCACGGGGTTTTGCGCCATGGATTGCAGCTGTTCAGGGCTCAGCAAATTCGGGCCAGACACTCCCAGAAAGGCATCGGCACCCACCATGGCATCAGACAGCGTTCTGGCCTCAGTGTTATTGGCGAATTCTTCTTTATGCGGCGTCAGATTGTCACGGCCGGCATAAATCACACCCTTACTGTCCAGCATGGTGATGTTTTCGCGCTGGGCACCGGCGCTAATCATCAGCGTGCAGCAAGCATGAGCAGCAGCACCGGCACCCAGGCAAACAATCTTGGCACTGGCAATATCTTTACCCTGGATTTCCAAGGCATTTAGCAAACCCGCTACCGTTACAATCGCTGTACCGTGCTGATCGTCGTGAAAAATTGGCACCTGGCAGCGCTCAATCAGCGCTTTTTCAACCTCAAAACACTCAGGAGCCTTAATATCTTCCAGGTTAATACCGCCCCAGGTATCGGCAATGCGCTCAACAGTCTCGATAAAGGCTGTGGGATTCTCGGCATTCACTTCAATATCGACCGAATCGATACCGGCGAAGCGCTTAAACAGCAAGCTCTTGCCTTCCATAACCGGCTTACTGGCCAATGGCCCCAAATTACCCAGACCCAGAATGGCAGAACCATCGGAAATAACCGCCACCATGTTGCCCTTGGCAGTATATTTAAAGGCATTTTCCGGGTCGCGAGCGATTTCGCGCACCGGCTCTGCCACACCAGGGCTGTACGCCAACGATAAATCCTCTTGAGTTTCAGCAGCCGTAGTCAGTTCGACGCTCAGCTTTCCTGGCTTTGGAAAGGCGTGATAGTCGAGTGCTGCTTTCTTGAGTTCATCAGACATGGTGTTACCTAGCTCTCTGGACGGCCTGCAAGGAGGAAACCTTGGCCGGGGACTTAAAAAAAGGTGGTGAAGAATACCGAACCACGGCTTGGCACTCAAGCACTGATTTGGACGTTTTACAGCCCACAAGGGCGATAACCAAACAACTGTTGAGAATAATTCTCAAGTACTCGCGCTAATGAACAACTTTGAACTGGTGACCACTGGACAGATTGATCATATATGACCTAAAGCCTTTCTGCGTCTGTTTGCCGGTTAGCTTGCGCCAGATCACCCAGCCTCTCACCTCAAGGTCGCGCCCCATCAGAGCCGGCCAACCACCGACAGGCGCATTAATACGTCCGGAAATGCGTAACACCAGATGGTCATCCAATTCTACATAGGTAGCGCTCTTAGTCTTTTCAACCTTGGTTACCTGCCCGGCAACCAAGCGAAATCCAAGCGTGCCGCGATCCAACTCACCGGCTCTTAGCGGCTGCCAGTATGTACTACTCCAAACCCCTCGACGCTCTGCTCTGGCAATAGACTCTTGCTCTTGAAAGCACGACACATGGGAGATATCTTCTCCCTGTGCAACCCAAAACGCCGACCCTTCAGCAATCAACATCGAACCCAGCGCCACCCCTTCTCTGTTGAGCAGATACCCCAGCCATCGGCCGTAGCGATCACGCCGCTCACGTCCAACCAGCAAATACCACTCTTCACCACTAGCCAAATGATTCAGGGCACTTCTTCTAGCAACTTCAGCATAGGGCTGAACTCTGCGGCCATCACGTTCCAATTCCGGGGTATTGATTCCCAGCAATCGTACCTTGCGGCCATCGGCTAAACGCGCCGTATCACCGTCGTAGACATATTCCACTGTCACCGGACGCGCCAGGTCCCGCCAACCAGTTAAGTAACAGCCGGCGGCCGATGCCCGCCAATCCCCGAACTGCAACTCGGCATTCAACAGCGGCGAATATAAAACTGCAGGCGAAAAAAAAGCGCTAAAGGCAATCACCTTTAACGCTTTTCGCAAAGCTATGCGTTGAAGCAACGACTTACTTACCGCCGATACGGCTGCCGAAACGCTTCTTGAAGCGGTCAACACGGCCGCCAGTGGTCGCTTGCTTCTGCTTGCCAGTGTAGAAAGGGTGGCAGCTGGAGCAAACGTCCAGATGAACAGGTTTGGCCAGAGTAGAGCCAGTCTCGATTACATTGCCACAGCTGCAAGTTGCAGTCATGGTGCCGTAGTTTGGATGAATATCAGCTTTCATTGTTTATCGCCTTAGTTCTGTTATGTGCCGCCACTCGATCTTGTGTCGAGCACCGCACACCGGTTAATCTAGGGAATTTGGGACGGCGCATACTACCAGAAACTTCTCGCAACGCAAGAAGATTGCGTAATTTTCGACCGATTCACACTTGCACCACAAGATTCCACCTACACACCACGAACATCATGCCTGCGCCAACCTATATTACAGTAGCACTGCCAACGCCGCTGCGCCGACAATTCGACTATCTATTACCCGAAGAATGTCGCGACCGCACGAGCGAATCTCTGATCGGCGCGCGCGTCGAAGCACCCTTCAGCGGACGCACCCTGATTGGCATTATTACGGATAGCAAAGACTCCAGTGATTTCGACAGTCGCAAGATTAAAGCCGCACTGCGAGTGATCGACGACCAACCCTTGCTGCAGGCGGAAACCTTGCATCTGTGCCAGTGGGCCGCCAACTATTACTTACACCCCATTGGTGAGGTACTTAATGCTGCGCTACCCGTGGCACTGCGCCAGGGAGATGCTGCGACATTGGAACCTACAGATCTCTGGACGCTAACCGAATCCAACACTGGAGACGCGACAGAAAAACTGAAGCGCGCGCCCAAACAGGCAAAACTATTTGACACTCTAAAACAACAACGATCCTGGAGGGGCTCAGACCTGCGCAATGCAGGTATCGGTGCCGCACAACTCAAACCTCTCATCGAAAAACAGCTGCTGAGCCACCGGCATTGCTATCCCGAGCCCAACCGCAGAGATCCGCTGCTGAGCGAACCGCACCTCACACTATCCACAGAACAACATCGGGCACTGGACGCCGTAAATATCGAAGCCTTTACCATTCAGCTGTTATTTGGCGATACGGGCAGCGGCAAGACGGAAGTCTATCTCCAGGCACTGGAAAAGGTGCTGAAGAACAACCGGCAAGCACTGATCCTGGTTCCCGAAATTGGTCTGACTCCCCAGACCATCGCCCGCTTTCAAGCACGCTTTGATCGAACTGTCGCGGTGTTGCACTCCAACCTCAACGACACGGAACGCAAGCAAGCATGGCTGTTAGCCCGCGAGGGTATCGCCGACATTATTATTGGTACCCGCTCGGCGGTTTTTACGCCAATGAAAAACCCCGGCCTGATCATCATCGACGAAGAGCATGACGCCTCGCTGAAGCAACAGGACGGCTTTCGCTATCACGCCCGAGATCTGGCAGCGGTTCGCGCCAAACGCCTGAATATCCCCCTGATTCTCGGCAGCGCGACACCCTCACTGGAATCTCTGCACAACGTCTCTCAGGGGCGGTTCGCCGCCGCCCGACTGCGCCAACGTGCTGGCAACGCCACAAAACCCGCCACCGAAATTATCGACTTGCGCAACCAGGCCCTTCAAGATGGATTAACCACCGATCTGCTGCAGCAAATTGAGACGACACTGAGCGCAGGGCAACAGGCATTGGTCTTTATCAACCGCCGCGGTTTCGCTCCATCTCTGATCTGCCATAACTGCGGCTGGCTGGCCCAGTGTCCTCGCTGCGATGCCCGCCTGACTGTGCACCAATCGCCGGCGCACCTGCATTGCCATCACTGCGACCTCCAACGCCCGATCACCAACCGCTGCCCCACTTGCCATGGCCATGAACTGCACTGTGTCGGTCAGGGAACGGAGCGCACAGAGCACACTTTGAGCCAGCACTTTCCCGACACTCCAGTGATACGCGTGGACCGTGACTCAACGCGCACCAAGAACGGCATCCAGGACATCCTGTCGCAGGTGCAAACTGGCCAGCCTTGCATAATAGTAGGGACGCAGATGCTAGCCAAAGGTCACCACTTCCCCAACGTTACTCTGGTCGCAATACTGGATGCCGACAGCGGCTTGTTCAGCACAGACTTTCGCGGCATTGAGCGTTTCGGCCAGTTACTGCTGCAGGTATCCGGGCGCGCCGGGCGCGCCGACCTCCCTGGAAAAGTGGTTATCCAGACCCACCTGAGCAACCACCCACTGCTACTGACTCTGGTAGAACAGGGCTACGAACACTTTGCACAGTTGATTCAGCGGGAGAGACAACTGGCCAACCTACCGCCTTTTCGGCCTATGGCACTTCTGCGAGCGGAATCGAAACGCGCTGATAATGCCATAGAACTGCTGGAGAGCTGCCATCACCTGCTGCGACGATTGTTGCAGCACAATCGCGATGCCAGTTTT
>JALUYN010000577.1 GCA_027012915.1 Cellvibrionaceae bacterium | reverse complement strand
TTGATAGCAGCACCAGATGTAAGAGATTCCTCGTGAGAATAGCGAATTGTCTCAACTGAAAGTATTTGATCTTCCAGCGTTGCAGTTTTTAGACTATCGGTCTTAGCGCTTAGTTGGATTCCTGGAAATACATATCCAAGCGCAGTTCAATTTCAGGATTTGCCTTCCAGTTATCGTCTTTGGGAAAGCGCAGTTTGGGGTTGGCACTGAATACCAACCAGTCTTCATAGATTAGTTTCTTGTAGTGGGCTGATAGGTACCAGCTATCGGTTTGCGGACGAGGTTGACTGGAGCCCGTAATACCCAGGGTAAAGGCGTGCCAATGATTGCCCTCGATACTCTGGTTCAGAGTAAAGAACTGCCCGAACTCGAACTCCTCATAGCGCTTTTGGTATTGAGCTTCGGTGCTGATGCGAAGTGAGTGTTGTTCCGATATCTGCCGTTGAAAAAAGATCTCGCTACTCTCGCCCCATCCTCGGGAATGGTAGTACCACAGCTTCTGCTCTGCACCCAGTTTCCATTGCTGATTGAGGTTCGTGAGATAACGAGCTTTAAACCGATAGAATGGGTCCATGGGTAAGCGAAAGCGAATTCCCACATCGTTGCTGATTTTAATGTTGCGAGTGGTGTGCTCGCGGCTGACCCCGGCGGTGGAGAAGCTCTGATCATGGTTGTTCAGGCGCTTATCTTCCAGGGACGACGGATCGTTGGTTTCGCTGTCGATAAACAGCTTGAGTTTGCGTTTGGTGTTGGGAATATCCAATTTGCCGCGAATATAGAGTTCGCTTTCGTGGTCGCCGGATTTTTGGAAAGATTGTTTTATGCCGATATTGATGCGGCTTTTATTGCGCCCGCTGCTTTCTTCGCCGGACATCCAGCTATCAATACTACGGGCGGTGGCCAGCCAGGTCGATGACAGACTATCGCGTTTTTCTTTGGTCCAGGTAACGGACCTGATTAGCAGTCGCTGTTGATGCAGCGAATCTCCGTTGGTACTCGACTTGTTTTCAGTGGCGGCTTGCAGGCTTCCAGTGACAATCATCAGGAGTGCAAGAAGAGAGAACTTAATCTTGTAAATATGTACTGGCAAGAGTCGATGTCCTTATTCGAGTATGCTTCGTACCAGTATAGCCCAATTGGTCGTCGCTCCTAAGGTACGTAAATCCAGCAGCGTACCAAACTGGAAGATACCGCTCACGGCATACCCCAGGGCACCCTCTCTTGAAGCTATGCTTCAATTCACCTTGTCCATGCCTACCGCGGTATACGACCGCCAAGGACGGCGGAAGTGCAGATATTGCAGGAGCAAATATCTTCCATGCCATCCTTGGCAATAAAAAAAGGGGCTGAAAATCAGCCCCTGAAGCGTTGGTAATCGAATGGCGCCAATTAGATTTCGGCAGCCAGGCGAGTACCCTGGTTGATCGCACGTTTGGCATCCAGCTCAGCAGCAACATCCGCGCCACCGATCAGGTGATAAGGCTTGCTGAGGTTGTCGGCCAGCTCTCGCAGTGGCTCCTGGCCGGCACAGAGGATGATGTTGTCTACATCGAGTACGCGGCTTTCATTACCTACGGTAATGTGCAGACCAGCGTCGTCGATCTTGTCGTAGCTGCAACCTGGTATCATCTTGACGCCCTTGTTAATCAGACCGGTGCGATGGATCCAGCCGGTGGTTTTACCCAGGCCGCCGCCGACTTTGGATTCCTTACGCTGTAGCAGGAAAACCTCGCGATCTGAGGCGTGAACTTCTGCTTCAACACCTTCGATGCCGCCGCGAGCCTTCAGGCTCATATCAACACCCCATTCTTTCATAAAGGCTTCGATATTCTGGCTGGTAGCTTCGCCCTCATGAGTCAGGTACTCGGACACATCGAAACCGATACCGCCAGCGCCGATGACGGCCACTTTTTTACCCACGGGCTTCTTGTCTCTCAGAACGTCCAGGTAAGACAGTACTTTCTCGTGCTCCACACCCTCGATAGGCGGGGTACGCGGAGTGATGCCGGTGGCGATAACCACTTCGTCAAAGTCGCTGGTATTGAGCTGCTCGGCGGTCATGCGACTGTTGAGTTCCAGGGTAACACCGGTGCGCTCAATTTCGCCGTTGAAGTAGCGTATGGTCTCGTAGAATTCTTCTTTGCCCGGAACCTGCTTGGCAACATTGAACTGACCACCAATTTCGCTGGAAGCATCAAACAGGGTAACCTCGTGACCGCGCTTGGCGGCGGAAGTGGCGAAGGCCAGACCCGCAGGGCCAGCACCGATAACAGCCAGTTTCTTGGTGTCGGTGGTTGGAATCAGGTTCAGCTCGGTCTCGTGACATGCGCGTGGGTTAACCAGGCAGCTGGTCATAATGCCGCTGAATACATGGTCCAGACAGGCTTGGTTACAGCCGATACAGGTGTTGATCTCGTCGCTCTTACCCTCTGCTGCTTTATTCACAAAGTCGGCATCGGCCAGGAAGGGGCGGGCCATGGAAATCATATCGGCATCGCCACGTTCCAGTACTTCTTCCGCTACCTCTGGAGTATTGATGCGGTTGGACGTGACCAGAGGAATGGACAGCTCTTCTTTAAAGCGAGCGGTGACCCAGGTAAAGGCCGCACGAGGAACCTTGGTGGCGATGGTTGGAATACGAGCTTCGTGCCAACCGATGCCGGTATTGATAATCGTCGCGCCGGCTTTTTCGATGGCTTTACCCAGCTGCACGATTTCCTCATAGGTGCTGCCGCCTTCTACCAGATCCAGCATGGACAGGCGGTAGATGATGATAAATTTCTCGCCCACGGCTTCGCGAACACGACGCACTACTTCTACGGGTAGGCGCATGCGGTTTTCGTAGCTGCCACCCCAATCGTCGTCACGCTTGTTGGTACGTTGTGCCAGAAACTGGTTCAGGAAGTAGCCTTCGGAGCCCATGATTTCAACGCCGTCGTAGTTGGCCTTTTGAGCCAAAACACAGATGTTTACGAAGTCGACAATTTGCTGCTCAATTTCTTCTTCGGTAGCTGCCGAAGGTTTGAAGGGGTTGATTGGCGCTTGAACGGCAGAAGGAGCAATAGGGTTTTCGTTAAACGCGTAACGTCCTGTGTGCAGAATTTGCATACAGATCTTGCCGCCTTCTTTATGAACCGCCTCAGTGATCTTCTTGTGCTCTTCGGCATGCTCGTCGGTACAGAATTTGGTCAGGTGCTCGTGGGTTCCACCGCGGGCGTTGGGACCAAAACCGCCGGTAACAATCAGGCCAACACCGCCGCGGGCACGTTCGCCAAAGAAGGCGGCCATACGCTCTGCGCCGTTTTCGGCTTCTTCCAGGCCTGTGTGCATTGAGCCCATTAGAGTGCGGTTGCGAAGGGTGGTAAAGCCCAGATCCAGGGGCTCCATCATTTTGGGAAAGTTAGCGTTGGACATTATTGTCTCCTGATAGCTACCGATTTATTTGTAGTGAGTTCTAAAGTCTTTAGCGCTTTAGTTTCACGTTTGTATCTTGTTTCAGTTGGCGCGCTGCCATCTGAATTTCGACTGAATTAAAGATCTTTTGGCAAGAAGCCTGCCGCTTGAAGCTCTGCGGTCATTTTTTCAAAGATCAAATTCAAAGTGTTCAGCGGGCGAATCATCACCTCGAAGTGCTCAATCTTACCTTCGTCGTTAAGACGAATCAGATCGATACCTTTCAGAGCTTTACCTTCAACTTTGGCGGAAAATTCCAAGCCAAAGCTGCTGTCCAGTTCAAACTGGCGGTGATACTTGAAGTCTTCGAAGAGCTGCGAAATCACCATCAGAATGTACTTGGTGATGTCCTTGCCTTCTTTGGGCTTCCAGAGAGTGGGAGAGTGGAATTCCACGTTCTCCGCCAGCAGGTCGTCGAGGATATCGTAGTCTTTATCTACGACAGCTTTATGCCATTGGCTCAAAAATTCGGCGTTACTCATAGCTCAGCTCTCCTTGCTGCTGTTGAACAGGGTTTCCAGCTCTACAACTGGTGGGATTTCATCAAATTGTGGTGCGCGCTTTTCAGCTTTGGCGGCGAAGGTTTCGAACATATCGTTTTGTGGCTGGTACATGCCCGCTTGCCAAGTGGCCATATAAGCCAAGCTGTCTGAGACACTGTGATCGCGGGTGTAGTTGATCATAGTCTTGCAGCCGGTAACGGCCAGAGGTGAATTAGCCGCGATCTGGCTAGCGATGCTCATCACGTGATCGAGCATTTCTTCCTGGGTGTCGAAAACTTTGTTTACCAGTCCGGCATCTTTGGCTTCATCGGCCATAAAACGGCGTCCCGTGTAGGCCAACTCGCGAACTATGCCTTGAGGAATAATCTTTGGCAGGCGTTGCAGTGTGCCAACATCAGCGGTCATACCCAGTTTGGTTTCTTCGATAGAGAAGAAAGCATCTTTGGTGCAGTAACGGCTGTCGGCGGCACAAATCATGTCCAGACCGGCACCGATACAGCCACCCTGGCTGGCCACAAGCACGGGAATGCGGGATTCTTCAAGCGCGTTAAAGCAATCCTGCAGTTGAAAGACCAGGCGGCGCAGGTTTTCATGTTTACGAGCCAATTCAAATTCGCCTTCACTCACTCCACTGGTGAATACAGACAAATCCATGCCCGCACAAAAATGTTTGCCGGTAGAGGAGAGGACAATCACGCGAGCCAGAGCGCCGTCGCTGATTTTCTTCACCGCTTTGGGAATCTCAACCCACAATGCAGGGGTAAAGGTGTTGTAGGTGTCAGGCTTATTCAGCTTGATATGGGCAATCTTGTTCTCGATTGTGACTTCAACTGATTCGTATTCGGACACGACTTCGCTCTCTCCGTTTGTTGTATCGCCTGTTGGCGTTTCTGGTGTGCGTTTTTCTGGACTAAACCTCTATGTGTGACACGAGTCTAGACACTGTCAAGTTTTGCCAATCTAGCGCTGTATTTTGACGATGTCAAGATCTGGTGGTACCTTATGACTATGAGTGATAGAAATAGCCAACAATTAGAATCAAAAAAGCCTTACCACCACGGTGATCTGCGTCAACAGCTGGTCTTGGGTGCGGTTAAGTTATTGAAAGAAGAGGGGGAGGCCGGGCTTTCCATGCGCAAGCTGGCGGCTGACGTTGGAGTATCCCGTACAGCGCCTTACCATCATTTCAAAGACAAAGATGAGCTTCTTTGCGCGATTGCCGAAGAAGGGTTTACTCGTATGCTCAGGCTTTTGGAGAAGGGCGCTCAGGATAATTTTGATTTGCTGAGCGAAGAGGGGTTTCGGCAGTCATTCCTGGAGTATGTAAAGTTTGCCACAGAAAATCCCGAGTATTATGACCTGATGTTTGGTGGTGCCCTTTGGCGCTCCAAGAGCCTCACCGAGTCTCTTAAGCAGGTAGCTTACGAGTCCTTCCGCAAGGATTTGCGTTTGATGAAGCGTTTGCAGAAAGAGGGTCGTATACGCGCCGATATCGATGTGCTGCGTTTTTCCCAGGTTCGATGGAGTGTTATGCACGGTATGAGCCGCTTTATGATTGATGGCATTTATATGGAGTCGTCCGCAATCGAGGCAATGACGGAGACTGCCGTTGAGATGTTCCTGAAATTCCTCGACTAGGCCTGTTTGTTTTGAAAATATCCTTACAGTGTGTGCAGTCTTGATTGAGATCAAAACGATTTTGCTCTAGGCGAGTATTCTGACCTCATTGCAAAACATCAGTGGGGACAAGCCAATGTATATGGACGAATATGTAATTTCCGGTATTGTAATTGTTGTTGCGACTATCGTAGCGACCGTCGGTATTGGACGCTATGGTTGGAAGCACATTAAGCAGGATATGGAGAATTCCAAATCCAGAGCTGAGTGATCCTCACATCGTTTGACCCTCGCAAAAGATTCACATCGCATTGGCCTTCGGTGATTTATAGCTGAAGGCCTTTTTTTCGTCTGTCATTTTCCCTTCTCTTTACATCTACAGCTGGCTTTTCTGCCGATTGGTCGAACCCTGACGGGTTCTCGCCCCGTCTGAGGTGCCGGCATATTTTTGAGGCAATAAAAAAGGCCACCCAAAGGTGACCTTAATATAGTGGCGGACCGGACGGGAGTGACTCGGGGCATCCATGCCCCTCGGCCAGAGGCTTCCTTCGGAATCCCAATCGGCTTTCCTGCCGATTGGTCGAACCCTGACGGGTTCTCGCCCCGTCTGAGGTGCCGACATATTTTCGAGGCAATAAAAAAGGCCACCCAAAGGTGACCTTAATATAGTGGCGGACCGGACGGGACTCGAACCCGCGACCCCCGGCGTGACAGGCCGGTATTCTAACCAACTGAACTACCGGTCCGCGATACTGATGCTTGGCCAATTTTCTCTGTCACAATGGTGAGAAATTGGTGGGTGGTGAGGGGATCGAACCCCCGACCCTCGCCTTGTAAGGGCGATGCTCTCCCAGCTGAGCTAACCACCCGCGCTGTCAGTGGATGCGTATATTAATGATTAAATTTTTAGCGTCAACAACTTTTTTCATAAAAACTTAAAACTGTTTTCCTGGGATGCAATAAGCCTAAAAAGCACGCTAAATGATTGTTTGTAGAGGGGTTTTAGGGGCTGCTATACTCGCTCTGCCCCAGCTTGTGGCACATCCTTTGGCGATATTTATAGTAAATCAGGTTGGTCTTCTGTGATCCGGATTATTTTTTGCTGCTTGGCGGCAGTGATTTTTGCGCAGCCAGCATTGGCTGTTATCGATGTCTATGAGTTTGAAGACGAGGTGCAGCGTAAGCGATATCTCTCGTTTATCGATGAGTTGCGTTGCCCGAAATGTCAGAACCAGAATCTGGCGGGATCCGATTCACCCATCGCTCAGGATTTGCGACGGGAGTTGTATCGAATGCTCGAAGAAGGCAAGTCGGATAAGGAAATTACCGATTTTATGGTGGCCCGTTATGGGGACTATGTGCTTTATAAGCCGCAGGTGAAAAGTAATACCTATTTGTTATGGGGGCTGCCGGTGGGATTGTTTGCGGTTGCCTGGCTGGTGGCGGCGTTGACGATTCGCAAGCGTCGAGCAGGAATGTCAAAGGTTGAGGCCGAAAAGCTTCAGTCAGAGGCCTCGGACAAGGCGCGCCTCAAAAAGTTATTGGATGAAGCGGATCGCCGGCGCGATTCCTGAGGCGTTACTGTATCTGACGCCGAGTAAAGATCGTTGATCAAATTGTTATACATATTTACTACTACCGGGAAATATTAATGTCTCAGTTCTGGGTGTTTGCCTTTGGCTTGGCGCTGCTTGCAGTGTTGTTTGTGGTTTGGCCTTTTGTGCGCCGACAGGGTAATAGCGAAGAGGGAGACCGTCAGGCTCTGGTCTTCGATCTGTTCAATGACAGCAGAAAAGAGCTGGAGGCACAGAAATCCAGCGGCGATATTGGTGAAGAGGAATACCAGCAATTGATGGCAGAGCTTGAATCATCACTGCTGGAAGATAGTGTTGCAGAATCTGGCTCTGCGCATCTCGATGCACGTTGGCCTCTGTTGGTTTTTGCTGGCGTTGTGGTAATCGGCTCCTTTGTGTTCTACCAGCAGCGTGGCTCGCTGGATGACGTCTCCATTCAGGTGTTGTTGGAGCAGCGATTCCAGCAACAAATGGCGGCGATGCGCTCAGGAGAGGTCGCCGATGGCGAGGTAACTCATGAGTTGATCGAAAAGCTGCAAAAACGCGTGGAGCAGCGCCCCGACATTCAGGAAAATCGCTATCTCCTGGCACGATTAGCGGCTGAAGCGGCTCGCTACGGCTTGGCGGTGCAGCACTACACGGTATTGCTGCAGTCTCTGGAGGAGCCGGACCCGAAAATGATGGCTG
>JALUYN010000576.1 GCA_027012915.1 Cellvibrionaceae bacterium | reverse complement strand
ATCTTATCGACAGCAACATCGTTCAAGTAGCCTTCGTTGGCAGCGTACAGAATCACACCCATTTCAGCAGTGCTGAGCGGAGCGTATTGTTTCTGTTTCATCAGCTCGGTAACGCGCTCACCGTGATCCAGCTGAGCTTTGGTAGCGTCATCCAGATCGGAGGCAAACTGGGAGAATGCCGCCAGTTCGCGGTACTGAGCCAGAGCGGTACGAATACCACCAGACAGTTTTTTGATTACTTTGGTTTGTGCAGAACCACCTACACGAGATACCGAAATACCGGCATTCATTGCAGGGCGGATACCGGCATTGAACATGTCGGTTTCCAGGAAGATCTGACCATCTGTAATCGAAATTACGTTAGTTGGAACAAACGCAGATACGTCACCAGCCTGGGTTTCAATGATAGGCAGAGCTGTCAGAGAACCGGTTTGGCCTTTAACTTCACCATTGGTGAATTTTTCAACGTAGTCAGCATTAACGCGAGAAGCGCGTTCCAGCAGACGTGAATGCAAATAGAATACATCACCCGGATATGCTTCACGTCCTGGTGGACGACGCAGCAGCAGGGAGATTTGACGATAAGCCCAAGCTTGCTTGGTCAAATCATCGTGTACAATCAATGCATCTTGACCACGATCGCGGAAGTACTCACCCATGGTGGTACCGGCAAACGGTGCCAGGAACTGCATAGCAGCAGGATCGGAAGCGGTTGCTGCAACGATGATGGTGTGATCCATTGCACCGTGCTCTTCCAGCTTACGTACAACAGACGCGATGGAAGATGCTTTCTGACCTACGGCTACGTAGATACATTTAATGCCAGTGCCTTTCTGGTTGATGATGGCATCAACAGCAATGGCGGTTTTACCGGTCTGGCGGTCACCGATGATCAGCTCACGCTGACCACGACCTACAGGTACCATGGAGTCAACGGACTTCAGACCAAACTGTACAGGCTCATCAACGGATTGACGATCAATTACGCCTGGTGCAATTTTTTCAATTGCGTCAGTTTGGCTGTTACCAATAGGACCTTTACCGTCGATGGGGTTGCCCAGTGCGTCTACAACGCGACCCAGCAGTTCGTCACCAACAGGTACTTCCAGGATACGGCCGGTACACTTACAAGTCTGACCTTCGGCGATGCCTTTGTAGTCACCCAGAATAACAGCACCAACGCTGTCACGCTCCAGGTTCAACGCCATGCCAAATACGCCGCCGTCAAACTCAATCATTTCACCGTACATCACGTCTTCCAGACCGTGAATACGAATAATACCGTCGGTTACGGAAACCACGGTGCCCTCATTCTGGGCTTTAGCAGTTACATCGAGACCGTCGATGCGCTGCTTGATAATGTCACTGATTTCAGAAGGATTCAGTTGCTGCATGCTCTGTTCCTCAATTTCCTGATCCGCGGGGATCAGGAGTTCATTGCTTCGGCAAGTTTGGTCAAGCGACCACGAACCGAACCGTCAATTACTGTGTCACCCGCTCGAACCAGGGCGCCACCCAGCAGACTCGCGTCAACTTCGGTGGACAGATTCACATCACGGTCCAACTTGGTGCTCAAAGATTTCGCCAGTTTGTCTTGCAGTTCACCGGATAGCTCGAAAGCTGTAGTCACAACTACATCAACAGATTTCTCGCGCTGAGCCTTGTGCAGCTCAAACAACTGTTGAATTTCAGGCAGTAACTGCAGGCGACTGTTGTCTGCCAGAGCGCCAATCAAATTAGCGGCCTTAGCGTCAATTTCGTCACCACACACTTCAACAAAAGCTTTCGCTTTTTGTTCCGTGGTCAAGGATGGCGAAGCCAATACCTTGGTCATTACTTCCTGCTGTGATACAGCAGCTACCAGTTTCAGCATCTCAGACCACTGCGCCAAAGCGCCAGCCGCATCAGCGGCTTCAAAAGTCGCTTTTGCGTAAGGTCTTGCTAAGGTAGTAAGTTCGGCCATTGTGTTACCTCACTTACAATTCAGCTGCTAACTGGTTTACCAACTCGCTGTTAGCTTTTTCATCGATAGACGCAGCCAGTACTTTTTCAGCACCCGCCAACGCCAGGGCAGCAACCTTGCCACGCAGTTCTTCTTTAGCGCGGTTCATTTCCTGCTCAATTTCAGCTTCAGCAGCCACTTTCAGGCGATCACCTTCGGCTTTCGCTTGATCTTTGGCTTCTTCAACAATCTGGCCAGCACGCTTGTTAGCTTGCTCGATAATTGCTGCGGCTTCTTCTTTCGCTTCACGAAGTTGTTGAGTGGCTTTTTTCTGAGCCAGCTCAAGATCTTTGTCTGCGCGATCCGCGGCTTCCAGACCATCGGCGATTTTCTTTTCGCGCTCTTCCATAATGGAAATCAGCGCAGGCCATACGAACTTCATGCAGAACAGCACGAAGAACGCAAACGAAATCGTTTGGCCGATCAAAGTCAGATTAATGTTCACACCGACACCTCTTTGTTCTTTGAATAGACGTTACAAAAGGGTGAGGGAAAATTAACCTACCAGACCAGGTGCAACAACAAAGATCAGGTACATGCCGATACCAACACCGATCATTGGAACCGCATCCAACAGACCAGCCATCAGGAACATTTTGCCTTGCAGAGCAGGACCTTGCTCAGGCTGACGCGCAGAACCTTCCAGCAGTTTACCACCCAGTACGCCGAAACCGATTGCAGTACCCAGGGCACCCAGGCCAATCAACAGTGCGCTCGCGATGTATACCAAACCAAGTGCTTCCATTAGTTTTCTCCAGTTTTTAAGTTGAAAAGTTAAAGTTAAAGGTTGAAATCGTTATTAGTGGTGTTCGTCTACATCGTGAGCCATCGCCATATAAACGGTGGTCAACACCATAAATACGAAGGCTTGCAGAGTAATTACCAAAATATGGAATACTGCCCACGCCCACTGCAGAACACCACCGAATACGCCAAATACCAGGCCAGCAGAGTAGAGCAGAGCAATCAGGATAAAGATCATCTCACCGGCGTAGAGGTTTCCAAACAGTCGCAGCCCCAGAGAGATAGGCTTGGCGATCAGGCCAACCAGCTCCAGGAACAGGTTGAACGGAATCATTACCGGGTGATTAAACGGGTGCAGTGCCAGCTCTTTGGCAAAGCCACCGATACCTTTGTTCTTGATACTGAAGAAGATCATCAGCAGGAATACGCCGATCGCCATACCCAGAGTAGCATTGGGATCGGTAGTTGGAACTACTTTAAAGAACAGGTGAGGATCGCCGGAAACCGCCATTGCGGTTGAAGGCAGCCAATCGATGGGCACCAGATCCATCAAGTTCATCAGGAATACCCAGACAAAGATGGTCAAAGCCATAGGCGCGACCAGCTTGTTGGAGTGGTGGAACGTGTCTTTTACGGTGTTGTCGATAAACTCAACAACCAGTTCAACGAAGCTCTGCAGACCAGAAGGTACACCGGTATCGGCTTTTTTGGCCGCTTTCAGGAACAGAAAGCTGAACAGGAAACCCAGGATCAAGGACCAGCCCAGAGTATCCAAGTGAACCGCCCAAAACCCCATATCGGCAGCCTCTTGAGAGGTGTGAGCCAGAGTCCAAGTGGCGTTTTCCAAGACATGCACATTACCTTCCGCATCTACACGCTCATAGCCGGCGGGCAATTTGCCGTAAGCCATGTTCTGCAAATGGTGTTGAATGTACCCCGTTTGAGTCAAACCTTCGCTTGCCATAATTTTCTCAAGCACCCTTAATTTAAAAATGTTTTAAAAACACTCTCGCAAAAAAGCGCTTTTAGAACATTGTGATCGAACAACAATGCATTGCTCAATCAATCACTTTGGCGGTCATCCACCACTGCAACATCAACATAAATCCGTAACCAGCGAACAGAGCCACAACATCCACTGGGACCAACCAAATAAACGCGACGGCAAATCCAGTTAAGGTCAGCACGTATTTTCCCACTTCCCCTTTGTAGAAGGATTGGGTGATATCTCTGGCCGCTCGGGCTCCCATATAGCGAAAGGCATAGACAGAAAAATAGAGGTGCGGGATAACCGCAATCAAGCCACCAGACAAGTAGGACAGGGGATCTAGTCTGTCACTCATAGTCAGGAGCAGTGTCGTAACAGCCAGCACAATGCTCTGTACGGCGGGAACGATCAAAACTGGCGGTCTTTTTATGCTGGTCAAGGCTGTCTCTCGGGCCCTTTGGGGACCAACATATTGCTTGCTCTACCACTGTGCTGCCTAGAGCTTCTGAGGGCTCGATTACAGGCGACGCGAATTATAGTGGCAAGGCCGTGTGCTAGCAACCAAAAGCGCCAGAAAAGCGGTCATCCATTGGTCTAAGGCTGGAAATAGGGGTCCGTTAAGATGGGGACCCCAAGATGTAGTAGGTGCTTACTTGAAAGCCAGTATCGAGGGGTCAGGATTCGTAGCCAAGATGGGCCAAAATACCATCCAACTCATCCAGATTGTTGTAACTGAGAGTCAATTTTCCCTTGCCCTTGGCGCTGTGGTTTAGCTGAACCGGAACACCGATTTTCTCCGATAGCCCTTCTTCGAGTTTCTTGATGTCAGAACTGGTTTCCTGAGAGGCGTTATCTACTGTGTTCGGCGCCTGCTGGAGCTTGCGTACCAAGGCTTCGGTTTGTCTCACCGACAAGCCTTTAGCCACAACTTGTCGGGCTATCTCTCGCTGATCACTGGCGTCCAGAGATAACAGCGATCGGGCATGCCCCATCTCAAGATCGCCATGCTCGAGCATTTTTTTCACATCGTCGGTCAGTGCAATCAGACGCAGCAAGTTAGTGACGGTGGTACGAGACTTACCCACGGCCTGCGCGACTTCCTGATGAGTCAGTTCGAATTCATCCTGCAGACGCTTTAAGGCCATCGCCTCTTCCATCGGATTGAGATCTTCGCGCTGAATATTCTCAATCAGAGCCATGGCAATGGCGGCTTCATCCGGAACCTCACGCACTACGCAAGGAATCTTTTCGAGACCGGCCAATTGTGAAGCGCGCCAGCGACGCTCTCCGGCTATGATTTCGTAGCGATCTTCGCCGATAGGGCGCACCACAATGGGTTGCATAATGCCCTGAGCTTTGATGGATTCAGCCAACTCTTCCAGTGCTTCAGGGTGCATATCGCGGCGCGGCTGATACTTACCGCGCTGCATAAACTCAATCGGCAGTTCCGCCAATTTGCCGTCTAGAGCCTCACTATCAGATTGTTTGTCATCCCGGGGCTCAGAATCAGCTCCAGCCGGCGGCGTCACAGCAGCGCCACCAAGCAGAGCCTCGAGGCCGCGTCCCAATCCTTTTTTCTTTGATGCCATGGCGTATCAGATTCCTGTTTTAAATTTCTTCTTTGACGGCTTCGTTAGTGGTCGCACCACGTTCGTGACGGCGCAGCATTTCGCCAGCCAACGCCAGATAGGCGACAGCGCCTTTGGACTGGCGATCATAAATCAACGCCGGCTGACCAAAACTCGGGGCTTCTGCAAGGCGGATATTACGGGGAATGCAAGTTCGATATAGCTGGTCACCGAAGTATTCCATCAGCTGTTCACTGACGTCACGAGTCAAGCTGCTGCGCGGATCATACATGGTCCGCAAGATGCCCTCGACGATAAGGCCCGGGTTCACGGTTTGTTGAATCTGATTGATGGTATTGAGCAGAGCAGATAGCCCTTCAAGCGCATAGTACTCACACTGCATTGGAATCAGAACGCCATTACAAGCGGCCAATGCGTTCAAAGTGAGCATATTCAGCGATGGAGGACAGTCGATAACAATGTAATCGAACTGATCCTGCACGTGGGATAGAGCCATTTTCAGCCGCTGATCCTTATGATCGAGACTGAGCATTTCCACCTCGGCTGCGGTGAGATCGCCATTGGAGGGTAAAACCTGAAATTTGCCACTAGGCGATTCAATCATGGCATCTTCGGGCTTACAGGCCCCGACGAGAACCTCGTAGATGGAAATATCGATGCTGTTTTTATCAACACCGCTGCCCATGGTGGCATTCCCCTGAGGATCGAGATCCACCAAAAGCACCCGTTTTTTTGTGGCGACCAACGAAGCAGCCAGATTGACGCAAGTGGTGGTCTTGCCAACACCACCTTTCTGATTGGTTACCGCGAAAATCTTGCTCAAGTTTGTATCCTTGCAGGTTCTCTAACTAGTGCTCAGCTGTAATGATCAACAGGTGCCGTTCGCCATCTTCGTTTGGCACCTCTAACGGGTAAGAGGCAGAAACCTTATAGTGTTTTCCCAGATCGCTCAACTCATCTTCCGGGTAAATCCCCTTCATGGCCAAAAAGCGCCCATTGGCTTTCAGTAGGTGGTGGCAACCGTCAGTCATATCCTTGAGGCTGGCAAACGCCCTGCTGATCACGCCATCAAACAATTCATCAGGTTGGAACTCTTCAACACGACCATTGTGCACTGTGACATTACTGAGCTTCAGCTCCGTTATCGCCTGAAACTGAAAGCGGGATTTCTTGCCGTTGCTGTCGAGCAAAGTGAAACGTTTCTCGGGGAACATGATGGCTAAGGGAATCCCGGGCAATCCGCCACCGGTGCCCACGTCAATGTAATTCTCCGCATCAATGTAAGGTACGACACTGAGACTATCGAGCAGATGTCGCGGCAGCATTTGTTCGATATCACGCACAGCCGAGAGATTGTAGGCCTTGTTCCATTTCTCAAACAACAACAAATAAGCCAGCAGATCATCCGCCTGTTGCGCCGATAGAGTCATACCCATTTGCAGTGCACCTTCTACAAGGCGCACTTTTAATACGTCACGTGAGGCACTCACAGCGCGGCACTCTTTTTCAGCAAACCGTGTTTTTTTAGGTAGATCAATAACAGTGAAACAGCAGCCTGGGTAACACCGGGAATACGTGAAGCGCGAGCCAGAGTTTCAGGTCTTGCTTCAGTGAGCTTTTGCTTCACTTCATTGGAAAGCCCCTCAACCTGAGCATAATCAAACTCCATTGGTATAGCAGTATTTTCATGCTGCTTCAGGCGATTGATGTCATCTTGTTGTCGATCAATGTAACCCGCGTACTTGGTTTCAATTTCCACCTGTTCAGCGACTTGAGAAGATACCTCGATGTCGCCTTTGAGGCCCGCAACATCGGAGTAACTCAGTTCTGGACGTTTCAGCAGATCATGGAGACTAAATTCGCGCGTCAGAGGTGCTTTGACCTTGCCATCCAGCTGAGCGGCTTCCTCGCTGCCAGCTTGAACCCAGGTGTCTTTAAGACGTTGCTGCTCCTGAGCAATGGCCTCGCGCTTATCGCAAAAGGCCTGCCAGCGTTCATCATCCACCAATCCCAATTCACGGCCCTTTTCGGTGAGGCGCAAATCGGCATTGTCTTCGCGCAGAAGCAGTCTGTACTCGGCACGACTGGTAAACATGCGGTACGGCTCGCGAGTACCCATGGTAATTAAGTCATCGACCAAAACACCGATGTAGGCTTCATCACGTCGAGGACACCAGGTGTCTTTGCCCTTAGCCATCAACGCGGCGTTAGTACCCGCCAAAAGGCCTTGCGCACCGGCTTCTTCATAGCCTGTGGTGCCGTTAATCTGACCTGCAAAGAACAAGCCCTCGATACACTTGTTTTCGAGACTGTATTTCAGATCTTGGGGATTGAAGAAGTCATACTCAATGGCGTAGCCGGGACGTGTAATGTGCGCGTTCTCAAAGCCCTTGATGGAATGAACCAGATCCAACTGAACATCAAACGGCAAACTGGTGGAAATACCGTTGGGGTAGAGTTCATGGGTCGTGAGACCTTCGGGTTCAATGAAGATCTGATGCGAATCCTTATCAGCAAAGCGATGAACCTTATCTTCGATCGATGGACAGTAGCGCG
>JALUYN010000575.1 GCA_027012915.1 Cellvibrionaceae bacterium | reverse complement strand
CGCCTCAAATCGCGCCACTCGTTGTTGCTCGTCGCTCATTTAGAACCACTAAACTCGCTTCTCGCGCCTAGATTGGCGCGATTTGAGACGCAACAGAAGCATCAGAATTAGTGTTAACAGGCCCTAGGATTTCTTCACGAACTTGGCTGTAACCATCATTTCGCCAGCACCGGCCAGCTTGCAATCCAGCTCGTGATCCTTGCCTTCGACGATGCGGCGAATTAAACCTTTGGTGCCAATTTTGAGTACCTGGGAGCTGCCTTTTACTTTCAGGTCTTTTGCCAGGGTGATTTTGTCACCGGCTTCAAGCAATGTGCCGTTGGCGTCTTTGACGGTAAATACGTCTTCATCGCCAGCGGCCTCTGACGGATTCCATTCGTATCCGCATTCCGGACAGATCAGCAGCACCTGATCCTGGTAGACGTATTCGGAGTTGCATTTTGGGCAAGGGGGGAGAGACATGGTGTATTACTTCTATGATTGAATGGGACTAGATTTAACCTGCTGCAGGTAGGGGAATTTTACATCGCGATTCAATCGCAAGGCAAAATTAAACTGGTCGGGTTGGCAGCACAGCTCGAAATCTTCCATGGGGCTCCAGGGTTGTTCCGGGTCTTTGAAGCGATCAGCGCAGGGGTCGCTGTAGAGCGTATCGCGCAGGTTTTCGGTGTCGAAAGGCTGGCCTGTTAGCAAGGCTTCCAGATACTCCGCACAGATATCGTCCTCTCCGGTGCGAGTGTTGGCGGTCCAGCCCATGCGCACCAAACTCACCTCGGTGGGGCGTTGTTCGAGAATATAGTTGGCGGTGGCTCTGGCGTTGACCAGAGCGCCGGTGAGAATCATATCTGCACCATCGGCATTGACCATGCCCTGAGTGCCAGAGTGTGTGGTTTGCACTATGGTTTTGCCGTGCACATCGCCCTTGAGAATTTCGGTGGGTGAATTGCCAAAATCGAAACCAGGAAGCTTCTGGCCGTGGCGCTCACCCACGCGTAATACATCGTGGTTGTCAGGCTGGTAGGACAATGCCGAGTCTGCAGACCCGGCGGGAATTATTTTTTTCGCGCCGCCTTCAAAGGCGTAACAGGCGGTGGTAAAGGCTCGAAATACATCGATGATCACAGCGATGCCGCGGGCAGCTTTAGCACCTTCGACAAAATCCAGTTTGGTAATTTTCATACGGGTCTTACATCCTCCATAAGAGAGTGTTCGGAGCTGGCCAAGGCGTCTCCAGTTGCCTTGGGCGGTGCGTTGCTGGTGCTATTGTCCCGCTCCCGCCCTGCTTCTTGAAACTGAAGATCGGCCAGTCGACGGTAGAGCGGTGAGCTGTCCAGCAGCTGCGTATGAGTACCCTGGGCGACCAGACGTCCCTGCTCCATAACGGCGATATTATCGGCGTGCAGAATGGTGGCGAGCCGATGCGCAATAATAAGCGTGGTGCGATTCTGCATCAGGGCATCCAGAGCCTGTTGCACGTGGTATTCGCTTTCGGCGTCCAGCGCACTGGTGGCTTCATCCAGCAGCAGGATCTTGGGGTCTTTGAGGATGGCACGGGCAATCGCCAGTCGCTGCTTCTGGCCACCGGAAAGGCGCGTGCCCTGCTCGCCCAGATGGCTGTTGTAGCCCTCCGGCAGCTTCACAATAAAGTCGTGGGCATGGGCCGCTTTCGCGGCAGCGATGACTTCTTCATCGCTGGCGTCTGGTTTGCCGTAGCGAATGTTGTACCAGACATCGGCGGTAAACAGTGCTGGTTGTTGGGGTACTACCGCCAGCTGCTCGCGCAGTGAGCGAGTATTCAGTTCGCGAATGTCCGTACCGCCCAGAGTGATGCTTCCGGTATCGGGGTCGTAGAAGCGCTGCAGCAGTTCAAAAACGGTGGATTTCCCTGCGCCGCTGGGGCCGACCAGTGCCAGGCTCTGCCCCGCTTTTACCTTGAGGTTGAGATGGTCCAGTGCCTGAATTTCAGGGCGCGAGGGGTAGGCAAAACTGAGGTCATCAAAGTTGAGCAGCGCTTGCTGGGCCTCGTTGCCACTGTCGTATGAGGCGCCCTGTGCCACAGGAATCAGCGAGTCCACACTGAGCAGATCAATCAGTCGCTCAGTGGCGCCGGTAGCGCGTTGCAGTTCACCATAGACCTCTGAAATTGTGGCCACCGAACCGGCCATCATCACGGCATAAAACACGAATGCCGCCAGGTCGCCGCCACTCATGCGTCCGGCCAACATATCGTTACCACCCACCCAAATGAGGCCGGTAATGGCGGTAAAGATCAGCAGGATTACCGTGGCAATCAACATGGCGCGCTGTTTTACTCGACGCTTGGCTACCTTAAAGGCAATTTCAACCTCGTTGTTGAAGGCCTTGGTTTCGTGCTTTTCCTGGGTGTAGCTCTGTACGGTCTTGATGTTCTGGATAATCTCGCCAGCGTAGCTGCCGACATCGGCAATGGAGTCCTGACTGGCCTTGGACAGTTTGCGCACGCGGCGGCCGTAGAGCACGATGGGCAAGAGCACCAGCGGCACGCCGATCAGCACCATCAGACTCAGCTTGAGGTTGGTTACGATGAGCAAAATAAGTGCGCCGACAAACGTCAATGCGCTGCGCAAGGCCATTGAGAAGGACGAGCCAATGATGTTCTGCAGCAGCGTTGTGTCGGTAGTCAGGCGCGACATAATTTCGCCGCTGCGGTTGGTTTCAAAGTAGCTGGGGTGCAGGGTGACGATGTGTTCAAACACCGCTGAGCGGAGATCGGCAGTGACTCTTTCTCCAAGCCAGGACACCAGATAAAAGCGCACGTAGGTGCCAATTGCCATCAGGAACGACAGGCCTATGACAATCAAGACAGCCTGGGTCAGTGCCTCCGGTGACTCAGCGACGAAACCGTCGTCAATCAACACTCGAACGCCCTGACCAATGGAGAGCGTAATGCCGGCAGTCAGAATCAGGGCGACAGCCGCAGCGATCAGAGTACCCTTGTAGGGCTTCATAAACTGCCACAGCTGAAACAGTACTGACAGGCTTTTGGGGGAGGGTTTGCTTTCGGCTGAATTCTCGGTACTGGACTCCAAGCTGGAGTTGGCTTCCGAATCGGGTTGGGACATGGGGCTACCGCACACTAAACTGGAAACTACAGGTATGCGGCTATGATGACTGATTTCAAGGCAGTGCGCCCGGGCTTTTGTGTAAAGCTAGGTAATGCCAAAACGCCGCAACCGCGTCAGTGCTGACGATAGGCTCCGGCCACCAGGCTGAGATCGTGAAAAGAAGGCACATTGCAGGGAAATGCCCCCAGGCTGCGCGCCACAGATTCACCCTCCGGAGAAAAGTAGAGTTTCACTTCACACTGCAGACGACCATCTGATTCATGACGCACAAACAACGCCATATTGTCCGGTCGATTGGAAGCTTCAAAGGCACGCTGAAACGCTCGCACAGTTTGTTCCTGTGCGCCGTACGCCAACAATGCGTCGCCGAGATTGATAACGTGCCATATGCGTGTCGAGTGTTCCATATAGCCCAGTATAGTTTTCTACCTGTCAGGCAAACTAAGCCGTTAGTGGTAGAGGCAAAAATCAATGGGGATAAAAAAGGGGAAAACAGATGAAGGTTGTGACAGATAGATATTACAGTGGAGGTTCGTTGTAACTGTGGGGTATGGCTGTGCAAGTAATCGATATGTTGATGCAAGAGCATCAGGTCATTCTAAAAAGACTGGGTGAGTTCCAATCCTACGACGCCGATCAACTGGCCGAAGCCCCTGAACTGACTGCTGATTTTATCGCCTTCATCAGGGACTACGCTGATCACTATCATCACGCCAAGGAAGAAGAGATTCTGTTTCCGTGGATGTTACAGAAGAACCCTCAGTTCAAGTACGGCCCCATAGCAGTGATGCTATCCGAACACAATACGGGGCGAGAGCTTGCCGAACGTTTGTCGCAACAGCTTGAAGCCCTCCAGGGCGCGGGTACACCGGAGCAGCGCCTTGGGTGTGCGGCGGCCATTCACAAAACCGCTGCCGATCTGTGCCAACTCTTACAGCAGCATATCCACAAAGAAGACAATGTACTTTACCAGTTTGCCGAAAACATCGACGCGCAAACCGGCGATGGCGACGCCTCCATGCTGGAACCTTGTATGGAGGTTAATCAGAAGCTGGAAGAGTTAGCGCGCAATCACTTGCCGGTTTGAGCAGGTCTTCGCAGGCTCTCGATTTTCGTTTTTTACGCGGCAGTGGCAACGCAGATCGAAAATCAAAAGTCTGCTAGATGGGTTTGCACATGTTGGCTTTCTGCCGGGACTTTTCAAACATAGCCTTGCGCGATGCTTTCATATACTCCGGGTCGACAAACTCTTTTGGCTGTGGATTCAGCAAGTAATAGAAGTCGTCTCGACCCTCAAAATCGCCCTGCTCAAATTCGTTCAGATGGACTGGTGTGACAACTTGAATTTTCAGTTCGGGGTTAAGTCGCTTTAATGCCGCCACTGTTCCGAGTTGGTCTTCGCTGTGAAAACTGCCATTGAGATGAATAACCTGACTGCCGGGGTTTTTTTTGAGTGCTGCTGCGATGGATTCCGCCATAGTGTTGTCACGCGCAACCTGCGCCAGGTAACTGTTGCGAGCGCGGTTGTCGGGCATGTGCTTTGCGCCGCCCATTAAACCAAAGAATTTTTCTTGGTAGCCGGGAATTTCGGCAAAGGGATATTGAGCGATATGCTTCTGCTCTTCCGCACTCAGTACATTGAGATAGTCTTCTCCCTTACGGCCAATACAGCGCACGATATCGCCTGAGGCATTGGCGGCAACAACGACTAGCTGGTGTTGCTTGGCATATTCCACCAGTGGGCGGTAACTGCTTTGATAATTGCCCCAGGCGGGAGCTTCTTCCATCAAATACTTCTCGCCAATTTCACTGTTCAAATAGCGGTCCAATATCGCCTGCTGCTCTCGTGTGAACATCTCCAGACTCAGGATTGTCGGTCTCTGACGATTGCTTTGATGCCGACTGGCAAACAGCTGCATTTCCAATAAGTGAGATGCCTGATTGCGGTGGTATTCGCCGATAAAGACAACATCGGCATCTGCGGTAGCCTCTGTCAAAGCGGCCAGTGAAATAGGCTCGTGTTTGGCATTCACTATTTGATAGTCGTATGCGGTGACAAGTCGCTGGGTGTGTGCGCCTTTTTCTGGTGGTGTGGACAGACAACCTGTCAAAACCAGCGTCAGGGTGGCGAGTGAAAGCCGTTTGTAAAACATGATGTGCTGCCTTGTTTTCCGGAAGTTGGAGATTTTGATGACTTGTGATTTTACATGATAATAATTATCATTTGCGAGTGTTGATTGGTTTATAACCGTATCGCGATACTCAGAAGGAGCTTTGCACACTGTGACTTTGGAAAAACAATTAGATTGTCTTATGCAGGAGATCAATTTGTTGCTGGTGGACGTATTTGATGCTTCGCCACTCGTCAATCACGATGTTCTGGAGCAAAAAAAGCACGAAGCTGCACAGCTCGGCGTCAAAATCGCCGTACAACAAATCATGAAGTGTGACCATTGACGGGAAGTATATGCTGTTTTCAAAAGAAGAATTGAGTCGGATTAACGAGCAGTTGTGTTCGCAATCGCCAAAAGAAATAGTTGAATGGGCCGTGGCTCAAAACAGGAAGACCGTGGTGACCACGAATTTCGGTCCTCATGAAGCCGCTATTCTGCACCTGGTAAGTGAAGCGCAGGTCGATATGCCGGTGATTTGTATCGATCACGGCTACAACACCGTGGAAACTTATCAGGTGGCTGAAGAATTGCCCCGCCGTTTGGGGCTGAATATGCAGATGTATACTCCAAGAATTTCCCGTCGTTATCGGGAGGTGAACCTTGGTGGCGTGCCCAGTATCGAGGAACTTGATCGCCACGCACAGTTCACTGAAGAGGTGAAGCTGGAGCCGTTCCGTCGTGCTTTCTCGGAATTCAGACCAGAAATCTGGCTGACATCGATTCGCAAGGATCAAACTGCGCACCGTGCATCACTCGATATTGTGACTTACGACAGCAATATGCAGTGCATCAAAGTGGCCCCTTTTTTCAACAGTACCGAATTAGATATGGAAGAGTATCTAGTGAACAACGATCTGCCCATTGTTGAAGATTATTACGACCCCACCAAGGTGTTAGGCCATCGTGAGTGTGGCCTACACAGATCCTGACGGGCGCCGGTCATTGTTGCTGAATTCAGAACCTATGCTCCACACCAGAGCGCTGCCCATGGCACTGCTGATTACAAACGTCGTGGAGATAGGTATCAGAGTGCCGTTATCGAATAAGCCACTGAGGCTTCCGAGAAGTGCGCCAGCGGCAAACGTCGAACAACCAAAAAGTGCACTGGCTGATCCGCTACTATCGCCGTGATAATCCAGATACATGGAAAAGTTGTTTGAATAAATCAAGCCTGTACAGCCTACCACGCCGATCATGATGCCTGTGACTATGGCAAGGTGATCGATGCCCACGCTCAATAAAGCTAACAAGATAGACGCCAGAACAAACTGAATGAATACGGCCGTGCGCAGTATGCTCAGACGAGTGAAGTGGCTCAACAGTTTTAGATTGAGTTGGCCGGAGAGTATGGACGAGCCAACCAGAGCTGCAAAATAAATTGGAAACTGCTGTGCACTGACGTCAAAGTAGCCCATGAATATGAAGGACGAGTTGGTGATATAAGTAAATAGAATGCCGCTGATAAAAGCCTGAGAAAGCAAAGATGGGAAGCTGCGTCGGCGTGAAAGAACCGCGGCGTAGGCCTGGTAGATATGACTGGCAAGCGATTCTCTGTGATCCACTTCTGGCGACTGACTGCGGGAAAATCTCTCGGCCGGAGCGATAAACCGCAGTACCAGAAGTATCATTACTGTCGCGTATATGGCGAGAAACCAGAAGATTGCCCGCCATGGCCAAAAGCTCAAAATCATAGCTCCGACCGCAGGAGCTATCAGCGGGGCAATCATCATAATCATACCGATTAGGGAAAACACACGCGCGCTATCCGTACCGGAATAGTGCTGTCGAACGATGGCGGCAACCACGACGCCAGCGAAGCCACCAGCTAGAGCTTGCATAAAACGCAGAGCGCTTAGCCATTCCAGAGAGCTGGTCCTGGTAATAGCCAGCGCGCAGACAATAAACACGCTGAGACCTGAAAGCGCCATGATATGACGACCATACCTGTCGGACATGGGGCCGCCAATCAGTTGCCCCAGAGCAAAGCCTATCAAGTAAACACTGATGGTCTGCCCCATATCGGCAAGCGAGACATCGAGCTCTTGAGCCATCTCCGGTAGGGCGGGTAGATAGGTGTCTATGGCAAACGGGGTAATCGCCACCAGTGGTGCGAGAATTAAGGCGAGCTTTCGAGGCGTAATCATCTGCGATTGTGTCATGGTAGTTGTGCGTCTATGTGATCTGCAATCCACTCTCCCCAAATCTGGTAACCGCCGCGGTTGGGATGGTAGCCATCGCGTGCCATATATTCGGACGTGAGTTTGATTTTGTTGTCTATATAACACCAGCCGTGTCTGTTTGCGGTAGCACTGAGAGCGTTATTGAGCTGAGCAGCCTTGAGGCCCAAAAGCCACTTTAATGGCGCTGGCAACAAGGGGAAACGATGCATGGGAGGTACCGCTGTGACAAAAACCCGGGTGTTGTCGGCGGCGTAGTTCTTCACGCACTGTTCCAGATTTTTAATCCAGGTGGCGCGACGGGTAAATTTAGTGGTGTCATTTACACCGAAGGTAATGATTAAAGCAGTGGGCGCACCCAAGACGGTGTTTCGCGTCAGCATGTCGCCGATCCTTGCGCCGTTTTCCCCGAGCAGTTGCCAGCGTACGGGCTCTCCCCGCTGTTGCTGCAGATGTTGGACCAGCTGAGCGGTGAGGCCGTCATGCAGTGACTCGACCCCGACACCGGCGACAGTGCTCTCGCCAATATGCAATACCGAGTGTTTTCCTTCGCTA
>JALUYN010000574.1 GCA_027012915.1 Cellvibrionaceae bacterium | reverse complement strand
AGTCATCGAGGCGGAGAACAAGCAGGAAGCCTCAGAGCAGGCCCTGATAAGCCGAGGTATTGCCGGAGACTCATATTATGGGGAGACAAAGGTAGCCCAGGTTAAGCCGCTGGAGGATTAGCTATGGGCAATTCCCGCAGCAAGAGTAAGGGGCGTTCAGACGCCCCTGGAGGCTTTGCAGGCATCCCGCGAGTGGTGTTAGACCACCGAGACTATCAAAACCTGTCTGGGGGTGCTGTGAAGCTTCTGGTGGAGTTGGCCAGTCAATACAAGGGTTCCAATAACGGGAATCTGACCACGGCCTACACAATACTAAAAAAACGAGGGTTTAAGTCGAAAGGCGCAATAGCCAGAGCCACCAAAGAGCTGTTAGAGGCGCGACTGATCATGCTGGCCAGAGAAGGTCGGTTTACTAATCCCGGTGGCGTCTGTGCTTTGTACGCTCTCTGCTGGTACGCAATTGACGATTGCCCCGGAAAGAATCTCAGCATTGAGCCAACAGCGACACCCCCAAGAAAGTTCAGTCTGGAAAATAACAAAACACCCGGTCCACAACATGGACTAGGCTCGGTCCATAAACAGGGGCGACAGACGGGCAGAGATGACAAAGGCCGTTTTCTATCGGTCCATAAACAGGGTCGATTGACGGTAGTCACTTAGTCCATAACGTGGACACCTATATATATTACCAAGGGGGGTTATTAGAAATAGAACACCAAATACACGGTGATAATGGCGAGCGGGTCAAAACATGAGTTTTTTCAGTCCATAAAAAGGGGCTGCGCTTTTGGTAGGGAAAAGTAGGGATTTGCCACGACAACCCCCTATAGCCAGAAGTAGCTGCTGAGAACATGCGGCTTTCGCCACCGTACCGCAGAACTTCCCCAGGAGGACCCAAAGGGGTGGGGGGGCAGCTTCTCAAAACCTCTGGCCGAGGTAAGCAATAGTAAGTTCTACTGTCGGCCTGTTATGGATTGTTATGGTTCTGTGCCTGTTGAGAAATGTTGAAACCCAAACAGCCTGTTAACCTTTGTTAACATTCAGGCGTCATATCGGGCATGCTAAGAATTGCTAATACTCAAATGGACATGCCTGTAATGTTGACAATTGTTGACCTGAAAGCAGGTAGGGGGTGGCTCACTCTCTGGCAGGTATGCGCAGTAGACCGCACTCACCCACGATTATTCAGGCATGCAGTTGAGAGATTTTTAATTATGGCCAGGGGCTATGGCAATCTCTACAGCTCCTGGGTCCTAGGCCGCCGCCCAAGCCTATATTTCACAACCGCGAAATGATTTGAAAAAGGCTGACGTTAACGGGTCCTTCTGGCCGGTCCATACCGTGGGTGTTCCGCAGCGCAGTGTTCGCCCAGTTGCCAGATCCCTATAACTTCCTTCCTCGGTTGATGCTCAAAACGGCGGCAGGCCACTAATATGGGGAGACAGATCAGAAAAACCTAGAAAGCACCTAGAAAGCCGAATAGCACGAAAGCTTACTTGTAATCGAAGCCAACCATAGAGACGCTGGAGGGCCCACCCATAGCCCCGGTGGCACTGCTTTGAATATATGCCTTGTCGGCCCCGCAGGCGCAGAGGTGCTTTATGTTCTTTTTGATTGCCCCTGGTACAGAGTGATCGAAGCTGGGGGCGCTATTTCCTGACACAACACACATTTCCGTTATTTGGCCTTTCCTAAGAGCTGCGGCCTTGGTGGGGAATAGCAGCACGCTACAATCACCCTTTGAGTACAGTTGCGGGCTGGTGGTGTTCAGAACGGTGGTGCTGTGACACCCGGCCAGTAAGAAGGTGAAAACAAGAGCGGTAGGTAATTTCATGGCAGCGATCCTTGCTTATTGATTACCGTTATAGGCTATCAGTTTGGGATGGGTTTTAACCAGCTTTCCAGCCGTTCTATTGCTTCCTGTACTTCAGACGTATTGCCCAGTTTTCGTATAGCTTCAATCTCCGCCCTGATTTCCTCTGGGTGTGAATATGGGCCGGTTTGTGGGTCGATAAGCGTGTAGGCGTGTTGCTCTTTCTGGTGATTTTGAGCCATTTTGCGGGTTCTGGTTTTGATTGCCTGAGTAGTAGTATAGATGCCTCGGGAAAGCGGGTGACTTTTCATTTTAGTAACAATGAAAGTAACAATATTGAGGTTGTGAAATTTTAAAGCTTATAAAAATCAGTTGGTTACATGCTCTGTCCGACTTCCTCCTTCTCCGCCATTATTAAAAAGTCCTTATGTGTCAGTATGTTACGGAACTTTTGGATTTGAAATGTTGACACAGATGTTGACACGTTATGAGGCTGCCTTCGGGTGGCCTTTTTCGTTTTGGAGCAAATCAAATGGATTTGGGCGTATGTACCTCGACAGGTCGAATTTATGCGGGCTCGATTCATGATGGAATGCTGTTAGATCCATCTCCTTTCATATCTCCTTGTAAGATTGCAGTTAATCAAGACGAGCTACGGCAGGGGCCAGATGCGAAGAATCCTTTTGGTCATATGTTCAGGGAGGATTTCTATGATCCGAAGAGCAGAATACGCAGAGGGCGGCTCTACAGTAATGTAGGGGGCGGGGTGCAGCCTCAATCATGGCGGCAGTCACACGGTTCCGCTTTAGGGCGCTTTAACACCTATTTCCGTGGCTCAATTTGGCATCAGTTCTATAGAGGCAACAAGCGTAGTCTTTATCTGCTATTAGGTGATGAAGAACGTTATACGCGCTGGAAGGTAATTGATGTTGAGCTACTGGCTTCTGGAGAAGAGTTGATTACTCTGAAATCTCACAGCGTATTTGGCTCCATCCCTGTGCTGTTGGAGTGCGAAATTCCGCAGGCAGATCTATCTCTCATCAATAAGAAGCTCGATCACTTGCTCGATGATCTGCATTCTGCCGGTGCTGAGTCTGTTGTTGATGATTGTCGGGAGGCATTGTCGGCTATTTTGGGGAGCTTTCTCGATTCGGGCGACAAAGATCTCGGGGCTCTAGTGAATGAGCTGGGCAAGCTTCAGCCGCCTCTGAACCTAGCTAGAGATATGGCTGACGCTGTTAAAATTCTACATCCCCGGCGGAAATCAAATGAGCAGCGCGCTAGGGGGCTGAGGCAAATAACTGATGAGGACGCACAGCTTGCTGTAATTGCGCTATCCACAGTTCTTGTTGAGATAGGTTGGGGTAGGTGGTAACCAAAGGGCATCCGGCGCAAATGGCTGCCCTATGGGGGAGCTGATCGCGCTATGTGAAGCGTTCGTTGATCTCTGGATCTGACTCCGAGAGACGCTCAGTCCCAGCTATCTCGTCTTCATATCCCCCTGGTATTCGGACAACAGGATCACCCTGGTCGTCTACATGCCCTCGGGCCAAGCAGAAGAGACCACAGACCACATATACAGCTTCCTGTAATGTACCTATATCCGAGAGATGGCACCACAGTCCAAGAGCTAATTGTCAATGCTGATGCCTCTATGTACCAGGCAAAGAGTGCCGGCAAGAATCAATTCGCTTTCTATTCCAAAGAGTTAGCGGATAAAAATCAGCGTTTTATTCAGATTGAAGTGGCTCTCAAGAATGTCGACTATTCAGAATTTAGTCTCTTCTACATGCCTCAGGTAGACAGTCAGACTGGGCTGGTGACCGGGGTTGAGGCGTTGATTCGCTGGAATTCACCCAGTCTGGGGTTTGTATCTCCCGCTGAGTTTATCCCCATTGCTGAGGCTACGGGGGTTTTTAGGCAGTTGGATCTTTGGGTGATTCGCAAGGTTTTGAGTGATCGAGCGCAATTGCTCGGGATTCTGGGTAGCGATGCTCGAATCTCAATCAATATCTCGGCAGCACAACTCAACTCTGGCAGTTTCTTTTTGGATCTAATGTTGATTACTCAGCAAATGAATCAATCGGCAAAGAATTTGGTGCTTGAGATTACGGAAACCTTTGCTGCAACTATGTCGGAAACCCTCAGTTCGAATTTAAGCCTGCTTAAGCCGGCCGGGTTTGAATTGGCTTTGGATGATTTTGGCACGGGATATTCCTCAATTGTGCAATTGCTGGATTACCCTATCGACGAAGTAAAAATCGATAAATACATGATTGATCGCCTGGGATATCAAAAAGGTGGCATGGTTAAGGCTATGGCTACATTCTTCAAGAGCTTTGGTTATCGCGTGACGGCGGAGGGAGTTGAGACGCAAGATCAGGTCGAGATGTTACAACGGATGGATATCGATACTCTGCAAGGGTATTTCTATTCCAAACCTGTGCCTATTCATCAGTTGGCTGAGGCGATAAAGGTGAATAAAAAAGGCCCCGAAGGGCCTTTAACGCTTATTGAGTCAAATTAAAACTCGTAAGCCACTTTTACTGAATCGTCTACTTCAGAAGAGTCGATATAGCCAATCAATGCTGGATTCTGAGAGACCAGCTTTTTCACGTCCGCTGCCGATCCAACTTCTTTGGGGGGAGTGCCTTTACCGGTGAACAGCAGCTGCGCCCAATAGGCCTTGATCTGCTGGTCATTCTTTTTCAGTACAGTGCTGACAAAGGTGGAGCGGGTGGCTGAGCCCTCCGCCTGATCCACTGGGATGGCTTCAGAGCCGTCCGGGAAGGACTTCTTCTTGCCAAGGAATATGCGCGTCACATCGGCGCCGGAAAGCGCGTTACTGTTCGCAGGGTTAACGATAACGGCAACGCCAGACCAAGCGGCGGCAGATGCCATCAGGCTTGCGGCTGCGAGGGCGCCGGCAAGAACTTTCTTTAAACTCAACTTGTTCATTTTCGGTCTCCTAAACCTTAGAAAATTACGTCAACGCCAGCGCTGATCAGGTCGACGTCGTTGCGGTCACCGTAGGCTGCCTTAAAGTCGGATTTAGATTCGTCGGAACGAATCGTGTATTCCATCTTAAATGCGGCAGACGGGTGGAAGTCCCAGCGAACGCCAATGGTGATTGCCTCCGATTCCTCGGTTGATTTTGGCAGAAGTTGCGCGATCAGTGGCGTTCCGGCCGCATTGACTGGGACGGCGTTTTCTACGTCCTGCTTATAGGTGGAAAATGTAATGTGCGGGGTGAAGTCGTTGATTCTATGCCCCAGTGAGATGTAGGCGCCTTCGTAGTCGGTCCAGCCTGCACCTTCAATGGCATCATCAAATTCGTATGTTACGTATTCCGCAACAACAAAAGTGTTGCCGAATGTCGCGTGCGCTGTAAGGCCTCCGAACCAAACGTCAACAGGGTTGTCTTCAGTCTGCGTGGGTAGGTCTTCTCCCCAGAATTCGCTTGTCATGTAGGTTGCACGTAATTGCAGCCAATCGTTGCTTGTGTAGAAAACTGCGCCGATAGCATTATCAAGCCCAATAACACCTGTGCCTGCAGTTTCTGCTTCTGAGCTGCCTGCGTATATCTGAACGCGTGAATCCCAGTCGCCGGTTAAGCCTTGCCACGTAAACTGAACACCGTCCAGGGTATCAAAGGGAACCTGAGTTTCAGTCGGAGCGCGCATCCAGTGGTAGGCGTAACCTACATCAAGAAAATCTGAATAGAAGAAAAAGGGGAGGCGTTGACGGCCGGCGTTAACAGTCCATTCGTCGTTGAGTGCGTAGCTTACGTAAGCCCAAGATACTTTGGCTTCAAAATCCTCTCCGCCCGCACCGGTAATTTGACCGGTAACGCTCAAGCCTTCGCCGAGGTTGGAGGAAATCTGCAGTCCGTAAATGGAGTCTGGCTTAAAGTCGAGATCGTCGTCATAGATACCGTCCGTTGGGTTGTCTGCGGTAACAGTAGCTTTGCCGTTGGAGTTTCTGATGTTGTCGCCTTCGCTCAGCGTTTTACCGGCAACTACGGAAATAAAACCGTTGATGCGCATGTCGGCAGCTTGTACCGAACCGGCGGCTGCAAGGGCAATACTGGCCGCCAGCAGGCTGCGAGTCAGTGTCTTTGTTTTCATGGTGTGCTTCCTTTATTGATCTAGCTATCACTATCAGTCATAGCTAACTTTTTATAATTGTCAAAAAAATCAATGAGTAACATTGATCTTCTCACTGCATTTCGAGCATCATCGTATAGATTTTCTTTGAATATTCCAGTGCTTTGGATCAAAAGTATGAAACTTCGATGAAATAATAGACGGCTTTTTGCAAAGGTGTTGAAAAAGGGCGCCGAAACAGGAATAATCGCGCCCTCTTGAGATATGAAGGTTTCTGCCTTTGAACTCTCAGGTTGTTATGGTGACCTTGTCGGTCCTCTCGCAATGATCAGCTGTGAACTCCGCCAGGCCCGGAAGGGAGCAACGGTAGCAGTGACGTCATGTGCCGGGATGTGGCTGGCAGGGTCGCCACCTGAATATCCCCCTCAAAAGTTCTCTTTCTCGTTTTCCTCTGTTAATTAGGCTGAATTGTGGCTCGCGGCTGTTATATAATCGCGGATTAGGTTAGCTTTGTTTCGATACAAAGAATTCAGTTATTTGCAACAAATTCAAGCAATTACGAGTCGATCATATTCATGAGTTATCAGGTACTTGCCCGAAAATGGCGTCCTCGCACATTCCGAGAACTGGTTGGGCAGCAGCACGTATTACAGGCCCTGGTTAACGCTCTGGATCACAACCGTCTACACCATGCCTATCTGTTCACGGGGACTCGTGGGGTGGGTAAGACCACTATCGCACGTATTCTGGCGCGTTGTTTGAACTGCAAAACCGGTGTTAGTTCTGAGCCGTGCGGCCAGTGTTCTGCTTGCGTGGAAATCAGTGACGGCCGCTTTGTGGATCTGATCGAGGTCGATGCGGCATCGCGTACCAAGGTAGAGGATACCCGCGAACTTCTGGAAAACGTCCAATACGCTCCGACTCGTGGGCGCTATAAAGTATACTTGATCGATGAAGTGCACATGCTGTCGGCGCACAGTTTCAATGCGTTACTCAAGACTCTGGAAGAGCCACCGCCACACGTGAAGTTCTTGCTAGCAACAACGGATCCTCAAAAACTACCTATTACCATTCTGTCTCGCTGTCTGCAGTTCCATCTTAAGAATATGGAGCCCGAGCGCATTGTCGGTCACCTGAAACACGTGCTCGAGCAGGAAATGGTGCCTTTCGAAGAGTCGGCTCTTTGGCAGCTGGGGCGTTCTGCCGATGGCAGTATGCGCGACGCTATGAGCTTGACGGATCAGGCCATCGCTTTTGGTGGCGGCAAGGTGTCGGAAGCCGAAGTGGTCTCCATGCTCGGTACCATCGACCAAAACCTGGTTTTTGAAGTGCTTGGCGCACTGACACAAAATGATGGTAAGAAAGTTCTGGAAGCGGTAGCTCATTTGTCCGAGCATGCGCCCGACTATGGCGCGGCGCTGGCGGATTTGTTGTCGGTGCTGCATCGCATTGCTATTGCGCAGGCTCTGCCTGAGGCCATCGACAACCATCGCGGCGATCAGCAACAGGTGTTGGCGTTGGCGCAGCAACTGCCTCCTGAAGATGTGCAGCTGTTCTATCAGACAGCGTTATTGGGGCGCCGAGACCTGCCCCTGTCACCAGATCCGAGAACCGGCTTTGAAATGGCATTGCTGCGAATGTTGGCGTTTCGCCCGCAGGGTGTTCACAGTGTTCCGAATAAGCCCCTGGCAGATTCATCAACACCAGCACCAGCCACGGCAGCAGTGTTGCCTGAACCTGAGGTTTCCGCCGGGGAGGCCGAAACCGCAAAAAAGCCTGAAGCGGCTCCCGGCATTGGCGGGGGCATATCTGAGATTCTGAGTGATATACCGTCTTCAGCAGTCGATACGGCGACCAGACCTGAACCTCTGCCAGTAGCAGTTGATCAGGAGCCTATAGCTCCAAGCCCTGTGCCGAAGTTGCCGGAAGAGTCCGTCCCAGCAGTGGCAACGCCTTCAGCCAGTTCGATGATGGAGCCTCCCGCCAGTCTTGATGATTTAAAAGCGGAATTGGGCTTGCAATCGGCGCGCTCGGTAAAACCAGCCGCCAAGCCTGTAGCTGAAGTTCCGCTAGCTGAAGCCGCGGGTGAGTCCGCGGCGGCCTCTCAGCC
>JALUYN010000573.1 GCA_027012915.1 Cellvibrionaceae bacterium | reverse complement strand
TCATTGCGCTGTTGAGCGACTCAACTGCTGAAGACCAAGTACTGAAATCCAGCTTCCAGGAATCCCACTAGACACACCATGCAACACTCACGCGCACGATTATTGATTCTGTTTCTGATGGGCCTGTTACCCATCAGCATGGTGCTGTCGGCAAGCACTGGCGTGTTGGATATTCCCTGGCAGCAGAGCCTCTATGTAATGATCGACGCTCTCGGGATTCCCATTGCCGCCATCGACCCACAACAGCATCTGGTGCTTTGGTCGATCCGTTGGCCAAGGGTGGTGCTGGCCGCATTGGTGGGTGCAACTCTGGCTCTGTGTGGCTCAGCCATGCAGGGGTTATTTCGCAATCCGCTGGCGGATCCTTCGTTGATTGGGGTTTCTAGTGGTGCGGCCCTGGGTGCTTCAATAGCCATTGTATTAGGTGGCACATTGCTGGCCAGCGTCGCAGCCTGGTTTGGAGATTACGCCCACTGGTTCAGTAGTTATCTGGTGTCGGGTCTGGCCTGCCTTGGTGGCTTTATCGCTTCCTGGATTGTCTATCGGTTGGGAAGCTCTTCTCACGGCACTTCGGTAGCTACCATGTTGCTGGCGGGCATTGCTATTACGGCACTGTCGGCGGCATTAAGTAATATTCTGAGTTTTGTCGCCGACGATTTGGCACTGCGTCAGATTACCCTGTGGCGCATGGGCAGCCTCGATGGCATCAGCTGGCGTCAGGTTATGCTCAGCGGATCTCTGTTGCTACTAGTGCTGGTGGTATTGCCGCGCTATAGCCGCGAATTAAATGCGCTGCTATTGGGGGAATCCGAAGCCCGGCATCTTGGCGTACCCGTGGAGCGGCTGAAATGGCAGTTGATAGTCTGGTGTGCGTTGGGGGTGGGCGTTGCGGTGTCCGTGTCCGGCATTATCGGGTTTGTGGGGCTGGTGGTTCCGCACCTGATACGCCTTATGATTGGTCCAGATCACCGCTCGTTGATGCCGGCCTCGGCGTTAATGGGCGCCAGCCTGTTGGTATTGGCAGACAGCGTGTCGCGGCTGGTGTTCTCTCCGGAAGTCATTCCTATTGGTATCGTTACCGCGCTTTTGGGCGCGCCCTTCTTTATTTCTCTGCTGTTGCAGCAACGTGCGCGGATGGTGGTGCAATGACTGAGAGGCCTGCCCAATGCTGAGCGTAGAATCTCTGTGTGTAAACGCCGCCGAGCGCCAGTTGCTGGACGACGTCAGCCTGTCGGTCAGACCGGGGCAGGTGGTGGCCATTGTTGGCCCCAATGGCGCCGGTAAAACTACCTTGCTGCGAGCGCTCTCGGGAGAAGTGGTTCCCCAGGTGGGGCAGCTACTGTTGCACAATAAGCCCATGGCGGCATGGCCCTCAGAACAGCGAGCCAGATTGCTCAGCGTTTTGCCTCAAACCTCGGGACTGAGTTTTCCGTTTCAGGTGCACGAAGTAGTAATGTTGGGACGCCTGCCGCACAGCAGTGGTGTTCAACACGACACTGAAATCGTTAAGGAAGCTCTGAAAGCCGTCGATATCAGCCATCTGTCTCGGCGAATTTATACGACTCTCTCCGGTGGAGAAAAACAGCGAGTGCATCTGGCCCGAGTCTTGGCTCAGGTGTGGGAAGCGCAACCAGATTACGAACGTTTTCTATTGTTGGACGAACCCACTTCAGCATTGGACCTGGCCCATCAAAGCAGCGTGTTGTCCGCGGTTCGTAATATGGCTAAGCAGGGTGTCGGGGTGTTGGTGATTCTGCACGATCTCAATCTCGCTGCGCAGTTTGCTGACAAGGTGGTAATGCTGCGCGATGGTAAAGTCTATTCAGAGGGTGAACCCCAAGAGACCTTTACCCAGGAAAACATCGAAGCGGTATTCGATGTGGATGTGGATATCATTATGCACCCGCGCACAGGCAAGCCATTAATCGTCCAGTGCGACCAAGCCACTACTGCATCGTAAAAGAGCACCGTGTAGGTTGGTGCTGAGCGCAGCGAAGCCCAACAATTTGTATACTAGCGGCTGGTGTTGAGCTTCGCATTGCTCAGCGCCAACCTACGGGAATAATTTTCAGATATATGAAAGAACTGATACTGGGCGGGGCCCGCTCTGGCAAGAGCCGTCTTGCCGAACAACAAGCCCAAGCCTCCGGCTTGCGTTTGCTATACGTTGCCACCGGTCAGGCCGGCGACGGCGAAATGGCGCAGCGCATTCAACACCATCAAGAGCGCCGCGGCGATGAATGGCAACTGGTGGAAGAGCCCATAGAACTGGCGCAAGTGCTGCAACAGCACGCCGCCGCGGATACTTGTATTCTGTTGGATTGCCTTACCCTGTGGCTCAGCAATTGTCTGTTTGCCGGGGAAGAGGGCGACAGCAGTATCTGGCAAACTCAACGAAGCGCTCTGCTTGAATGTCTGCCGACGCTGCCAGGACACATTATTTTTGTAGGCAACGAAACCGGCATGGGAGTTGTTCCCATGGGGGAAATATCCCGAACGTTTGTGGACGAAAATGGTTGGCTGCATCAATCTCTGGCCCAGCGGTGTGACCGAGTAACACTAACGGTTGCAGGTCTGCCTCATGTTCTAAAAGAATCTTGCGTATCAAAAGGTGAGGCAAACTGATGAGCTGGTTGTACAACTCCATTACCGAACCTGATGCCCGGTGGTATGAAAAAGCCGTGTCCCATCAAGCACAGTTGACCAAACCTCCTGGTTCTCTGGGCATACTTGAAGATGTTGCGGTGCGCCTCAGTGCCATGCAACAGACTTTGTCGCCGAGTCTGGAACAGGTAGCGATTCGCATTTTTGCCGCCGATCACGGCGTGGTTAATGAAGGTGTATCGGCTTTTCCTCAGGCTGTAACTGTGGAGATGATTCGCAACTTTAACCAGGGCGGTGCGGCGATCAGTGTATTGGCCAAATCCCTGGCGGCCGATTTTGCCGTGGTAAATATGGGGACTGCCAATCCCGCTCCCGAAGGTGATGCCATAGTGCAATGTCCGGTCGCTGCGGGGACACAGAATTTCTGCTCCGCTCCTGCTATGACATCGGAGCAATTGAACCAAGCGCTTAAAACCGGCGCCGATATCGCTGACCAATTGCAGGCCGAGCAAACCCAGCTGTTTATCGGCGGGGAAATGGGCATTGGCAACACCACATCCGCCGCTGCCATTATTTGTGCGCTTCTGTCTTTGCAACCCGAAGCCATTGTGGGCCGTGGTACCGGCGTGGATGAAGCTGGCTGGCAGCGCAAGGTTGACACGGTCGCTAGTGCGTTGAGGTTGCATCAGCCTGCATTGGCAGATCAAAACCCCGTACAGGTATTGGAATGTGTTGGCGGTTTTGAAATCGCCGCGTTAGCGGGTTGTTATCTGCGCTGTGCGCAATTGGGTATTCCCAGCCTGGTAGATGGTTTTATCTGCAGCGCTGCGGCCTTGCTGGCCACCCGCATTAATCCGGAATGTGCCGCCTGGTTGTTCTTCTCTCATCAGTCGGCCGAAGCCGGGCACGGACTGTTGTTGGAAACCATGCAGGCCACGCCGCTACTGCAATTGAATTTGCGCTTGGGCGAAGGCAGTGGTGCTGCCGTAGCATTGCCGCTGCTGCGCCTTGCTTGCGATCTTCACAATGGTATGGCTTCCTTTGCGGAAGCTGGCGTGAGCCAGTCATAACTGAAACGGGTAAAACGTCATGAGCGATTTTTTGAACAAGCATACGGTCACCACCATAGATCTGTTGCGTCACGGTGAGTGTGAAGGCGGTGAGATCTATCGCGGCCATATCGATGTGGCTTTGAGCGAACAGGGTTGGCAGAGCATGCAACGCAGTGTCGACAGTCTGGGCGATCCCCATTGGCACAGAGTGGTGAGCTCACCACTGCAACGCTGTGCGCGATTTGCCGAAACAGTCGCCAAAGGTTATGACCTGCCCATCGAATTGAATGACGCGTTTAAAGAAGTAAATTTTGGCGATTGGGATGGCATGCCAAGCAAACAGGTGTGGCGCGATCACAAAGAACAATTAATGAAGTTCTTCACCGAGCCCGATACCTACGCCCCACCCAATGGCGAGTCACTGTTGCAACTGCAACAGCGTCTTGTGCCGGCCTTTGAAGCGTTGGTCGAGCAATACAAAGGCGAGCATATTCTGTTGGTGCAGCACGGTGGAACCATTCGCGCATTGCTCGGGTGGATTTTGAATATGCCATTGAAATCAGTACTGCAGTTCGACGTACCCTACGCCAGCCTCAGTCGAGTTCGCGTGTTCCACGATCTGGACAGCGAGCGCAAAGCATTTCCGTCACTGGTGTTTTTTAATCGTGGCTGCGAGATAAAACAGGTAGAGCCTCGTGACTGAATCCGGCTCTGATTCTAATTCTGCGCCATTGTCCACCTGGCGGCGTCACAGCGCAGCGTTCTGGGTTGCGCTGCAATTTCTGACGACCCTGCCGGTGCGATCGGTGCCTAATTACAGCAAGCCGGTACTTGGCTTGTCTCTGCTCTACTATCCGCTGGTGGGATTGTTGATTGGCGGGCTATTGTGGCTAGTGGCTCTGGCCTCAACGTCGTTGTTAACCTCGCTACTCAGTGCAGCACTGATTGTCGCTGCTTGGACACTACTGACCGGTGCACTGCACATCGATGGCTTGGCCGACTGCGCCGATGCCTGGGTCGGTGGTTTTGGCGATCGCGAGCGCACACTGGAATTAATGAAAGATCCTGTTAGCGGTCCGGTTGCGGTGGCGACCGTGGTGGTGGTTCTGTTATTGAAAACCGCTGCGGTCTACGAACTGCTGTTGCGATTCGATGCCTGGTGGATCGTGTTTGCGCCCTTGCTGGGGCGTGCCGCACCGCTGATGGTTTTTCTGTCGACGCCCTATATCCGCAAACAGGGATTGGGTGAAGTACTGGCCGAGAACTTTTCCCGTGGTCCGGCATTTACACTGCTTATTCTGTTGGCTCTGGGGATGCTGTTGATGGCGCCCGCAGTGAATTTGATTCTACTGTCCACAACTCTGATGGGGCTGTTCGCAATGCGTTCTTTGATGCTGCGGCGCCTTGGTGGCTGTACTGGCGACACCATTGGTGCGACGGTAGAAGTTGTAGAAGTGATAGCGCTTTTGGCGTTGGTGATTGGCTTGCCTCTGATGCTGTAAGCATCGAGAGGCGGCGTGTGTGATGTGTGATGTTGTATAGCTCTTTTGATTCAGCCTGGGCTCTGTTATTGGCGACTTTGTTGGGCGTAGCGCTCGACTGGTGGCTGGGTGAGCCGCGGCGTTGGCACCCTCTGGTTGGCTTTGGACGTTTTGTCTCGGCGGTGGAGGCCCGTCTGAATCGCGCCGGGCGCGGCACGATTGTGCAACGCACATTCGGCCTGTTGGCACTGCTGTTGGTGGTGCTGCCCATTGTGCTGGTTGCCGACAGTCTGTTCGATATCTTGAAGCAATGGTCGACTTATCTCTATGTGCTGGTCAGTGCCGGTCTCTTGTATCTGGCCATTGGTCATCGCAGTTTGCAGCAACATGCCGATGCCGTAGGTCAGGCTCTGAACAGCGAAGACCTGCCATTGGCGCGACAGCGAGTGGGTTATATCGTCAGTCGTCAAACCGATGAGTTGGATGAAACCGGAGTGGTGAAAGCGACACTGGAATCGGTGTTGGAAAATGGCAGCGACGCCTTGTTCGCCCCATTGTTCTGGTTTCTGGTGGCTGGTCCCATCGGTGTATTGATGTATCGCCTTTGCAATACTCTCGATGCCATGTGGGGCTATCGCAATGAGCGCTATCTGCATTTTGGCTGGGCCGCGGCGCGTCTTGATGACCTATTGAACTGGCTACCCGCGCGCCTGTGTGCGGTGGCCTACATTTTTTCCGGCGGTTTTTCGTCAGCACACTGGCTGCGTTGTCGACAATTGTGGCAGCAACAGGCGCCTGCCTGTGAGAGCCCCAATGCCGGCCCTGTGATGTCGGCTGGTGCCAGCAGCTTGAGTATCAGTCTTGGTGGTGGAGCGCATTATTTCGGGCAATGGCAAGACCGCCCTGAGTTGGGTTCGGGGCCTTTGCCACAGCGCTACGACATTGTGCGCACGCTTAGCTTGGTGCAGAAGGCGCTTCTGCTGTGGTTGGCAGCGGCGGCTGTAATTGTATTGCTGATGTCGGCGGTAACTGCACTGTGAATACTGAAAATTCCAACACAGCAATAAACGATGTGCACGGCGGCAATCTGGAAGCTGCCGCGAGCGACTACGGCGTGCCGCTGGATCAATGGTTGGACCTGTCCACCGGTATTGCCCCCTGGTGTTATCCAGAACTCTCCGTTCCCAATCAGGTGTGGCAACGTTTGCCGCACGGTGATGCCGAGCTGTTGCGCGCAGCCGCGGATTACTACAGCTGCCCGGAAACACATATTGTTTCGTTGTCGGGTTCACAGCAGGCTATTGCCACCATTCCTCGGTTGTTTGATAAGCCCTGCCGAGTCGCGGTTCCCGAGCTCGGATATTTCGAGCATCGCAAGGCCTGGCAAGCGGCCGGTCATCAACTTGTGGAATACAAGGATGCCGAACTGACAGCACTGGTGGCAGAAGGCCAGGTGGATGCGGTGGTGGCAATCAATCCCAATAATCCTACCGGCTTTCAATGGCGCGCCAATGACTTGCTCGATCTTCGCGAACAGCTACATCGACGCGGCGGATTGCTGTTGGTGGACGAGGCGTTTGCCGATTCTAATCCGCAAAACAGTTTGGCCGGTTGCTGCCCGTTGCCCGGACTTCTTGTGTTGCGCTCCATCGGAAAATTTTTTGGGCTTGCCGGTTTGCGCTTGGGGTTTGCTCTCGGCGATGACAACTGGAGTCAGTGTTTGCGGCAAGCACTGGGCTGCTGGCACGTCAACGGTCCGGCGCAATGGATCGGTGCGCGATTGCTGAGCGACAGCGATTGGCAGTTGCAACAGCGCTCTCGTATTGAAGCGAGTGCCGAGCTTTTATTCGAAGTCTTACAGAATTGTTTTGGTGATAGGGCCGAGGTGGTATCGACTCAACTGTTTGTTCGCGTGCAGTGCGATGCAGAGCTTGGCGAAAGTGTATTTGAAAGGCTGGCACAAAGCGGCATTCTGATTCGCCGCTTTGGACTGCCCACCAAACGTTACTGTCTGCGTTTTGGTTTACCTGCTGATGATGTTGAACAGCAGCGTTTGCAAAGTGTCTTGAAGGAGATAATTGAAGATGACAATCACGCGTAGTGTCTATGGGCTGATTCTTGGGCCAGTGCTTGGACTGCTGGCATGGGCTAGTGTGGCTCGGGCCGAAATTTCTGTGGTGGACAATCACGGTCGCACTGTCACTGTCAGCAAGCCCGCCGAGCGCATTGTCAGCCTGGCGCCCCATGTGACTGAAAACCTCTTCAGCGCCGGCGCTGGCGATCAGGTGGTGGGTGTAGTGAGCTATAGCAACTTTCCGCAAGCCGCCCAGAGCATTGCCTCCGTGGGCAGCTACGTGCGTTTGAATCTGGAGGCCATTGTTGCGCTCAAGCCCGATCTTATCGTCGCCTGGGGCAGTGGTAACGGTAAAGGCCGGGTGCAGTCGTTGTTGGATCTCGGCCTCAATGTTTACGTCTCTGAACCCAAGTCGCTGGAGACCGTCGCTAAAAATATCGAAAACTACGGCATTCTCTCGGGCCACGAAGCTGAAGCAAAACAGGTGACCCGGGAATACCTGAAAACTCTGTATCGCCTGCGTGAAAGCTACAGTGATCGGGAGCGGGTCAGTGTGTTCTATCAAGTGTGGAATAACCCATTGCAGAGTGTGAATGGCAAGGGTCTGATCAGTGATGTGATTCGCCTTTGCGGCGGGTACAATGTCTTTGCCGACGCCATTGCTTCCGCCCCGAAGGTGACAGTGGAATCCGTTCTGGCTATGAATCCCCAGAGTATTGTTGCCAGTGGCATGGGCGAGGCCCGTCCGGAATGGCTCGATGAGTGGCGCCAGTGGTCTTCACTGCAGGCCGTGCAGGGTGAGCATCTGTACTTTATTCCACCGGAGTATTTGCAGCGCCATACAGT
>JALUYN010000572.1 GCA_027012915.1 Cellvibrionaceae bacterium | reverse complement strand
CTCGATAACGTGACCGACACTTACCTGGCGGTGCTCCGGTTTGAACGATTGCACCAGCGCGGCCAGCAGCAGTGAACCGATAACGGGCAGACCAAAATGCCAAATGGGTGACAGTGATTCAAAGTTTTCACTGTGGTCGTCCAGAACTAAAGTCAGTGGGCCATCGATCAGAAAGCGAAATGCGATAATGACCAGTGCCGCTGCCAGTCCACTGACCAGACCCAATATGGTCAGTTGTGGCAGGGCGTCCAAGTGGGCCAACTGGTGGCGAAAGTTATCCAGAAATTCGTGGCCTTTGCCGGCGGCAGGTTTGTTGGAGTCTTGGCTCATTACAGGGCTTTCTTGTGTGGCTGCTTTAATTCGTTGCTTCTGCAAGAGGTTATTATAAACTAGCTTGTTTACGCTACTCGTGATGTGCGGGTAAGAGTGTTGTTTTGACGGTGTTGTTTGAAGGTGTTGATGTGATTCAGGTAGGTATTGTTGGTGGAACCGGGTACACCGGTGTTGAGCTGCTGCGGCTTTTGGCTAATCATCCTCATGCGGAGGTAAAAGTTATTACCTCGCGCGCGGAATCGGGTGTGCAGGTGTCAGAGTTGTATCCAAGCTTACGCGGTTTTTGCGACCTGGCTTTTACCGCTCCCGATGCCGACGTGTTGAGTGAGTGCGACGTGGTGTTCTTCGCAACCCCGCATGGCGTCGCTCAGGCGATGATGCCAGAACTGATTGGTCGTGGAGTGCGAGTGGTAGATTTGTCCGCCGATTTCCGTATTCGCGATCAGAAGATTTGGGAGTCCTGGTATGGTCAGGATCACGCCTGCCCCGAATTGATTGAGCAGGCGGTGTACGGCTTGCCCGAGGTAAACAGAGCTCAGATCGCCAGTGCTCAGCTGGTGGCTTGCCCGGGGTGTTATCCAACGGCCACTCAGTTGGGGTTTATTCCGCTACTGGAAAATGCTCTGGTTGATACGCAGGATTTGATCGCCAATGCGGCATCCGGTGTCAGTGGCGCCGGCCGCCAGGCGAAGATTGACAATCTTATGTCGGAAGTCAGCGATAGCTTTAAGGCCTATGCCTGCGGTGGCCATCGTCATTTACCGGAGATTGAGCAGGGGCTGACCGACGTGCTGCCCGCTGGCCAGGCACCGGCAAAGGTGACCTTCGTGCCGCACTTGTTGCCCATGATCCGTGGTATTCACGCTACCTTGTACGCAAATTTGACGGCTGATGTAGCTGATGTACAGAGCTTGTTTGAACAGCGCTACGCCAACGAGCCATTTGTAGATGTGCTGCCGGCGGGATCGCATCCGCAGACTCGCACCACCAAGGGATCTAATATTTGCAGGATTTCTGTGTTTGAGCCTCAGGAGCGCGGTAAGGTTGTTGTGTTGTCGGTGATCGATAATTTGGTGAAAGGTGCGTCGGGGCAGGCAATACAGAATATGAATATCATGTTCGGCTTTAATGAGACTGACGGACTCAATCATGCGGCGTTGCTGCCGTAAGAGCTTGTCCAGCCTTGAGTATGTCGGCAATCATTGCTTCTGGAAACAATAAAAACAAAGGGAGTGGCAATCTATGACAGCTGTTAAAGGCAGCAAGCAACAACGCATGGTGGTTGTGCCCTTTCGCCCATGGTTGCGGTTGGCGATCACAGTTGCGATCGTTGGCGCTTTGGTGGCTTCCAATTGGGGGAGTTATTTTTTCGGTCTAACCAGTGGTCAGTCACAGCAGGCAGTGGCAATCGCAGAGCGTGATCAGTTTCGCGGTCAGCTGGTGGAGAAAGTTGAGATAATAGACGGTCTGCGCCAGGAAGTTGCGAATTTGAAGTTGGGTGCACAGGTAGATCGCAAGGCCAGCGAGGATGTTCGTGCCGAAGTAATTGACCTGAAGGCTCAGATCGCAGCCTTGAAGGAAGATATCAGCTTCTATCGAGGCCTGATGTCGCCCACTGACAATAAGAGCGGCCTGACTATTGGCTCGCTTAACGTGATTTCCACAGGCGTGGCGCGGCACTATGAATACAAGCTGGTGGTGCAGCAACTGGCAACCAATCACAAAATGTTGAATGGCTATCTAACGTTTAATATTTTCGGTCGTCAGGGCGAACAGTTGTTGACCCTGCCGCTAAAAGACGTGTCTGACAAAGTCAGTTACGATCGAATAAAGTTGCGATTTAAGTATTTTCAAACAATTGAAGGGCGCCTGGTGTTGCCAGAGGGCTTCGAGCCGGAGCGAATTGAGTTGGTCGCGAAATCCAACGGCGATAAAGGCGTAGCCGTCGAGAAGAAATTCGGCTGGCTGGTGCAGGAGAGTTAAGCAGTATGTGGGGTAAAGATAAGGGGAATTCTATGGGATTTGCTGCAGGTAGTACGACACTGGTTTCCAAATCCACCCAGGTTGTGGGCGATATTCATTTCAGCGGCAATCTGGAAATTGAAGGTAGGGTAAAAGGTAATATTTTTGCGGAAGAGGGATCGGATGCTCGAGTAAGAATTATGGAGAAAGGCCTGGTTGAGGGGCAGATCAATGTCCCTACCATTGTTATCAACGGCACGGTAAAGGGAGATGTGCATTCCGGCAAGCACGTGGAACTCGCAGCTAAAGCCGAAGTAAGTGGTAACGTACATTACAATTTGATCGAAATGGTGAAGGGTTCGCAGGTTAATGGCAGCTTGGTATACAACGGATCCAGCTCGAAGCCAGCGGCAGTAACTGAGATTGTTGATGAGCTCGAGCAGGCTCAATAGTTGACCATTTTGCTGGGGTAAAGGGATAATACCCCTAATTGATGTGAAATTATTGAATTCGGAGATGTTGATGTCTACTCCTCAAACCTATACTCCTCAGCCGCTTATGGTTACCGAGCGGGCTACACAAAAGGTGCAAAGTCTCGTTGAAGAAGAAGAGAATCCCGAGCTGTCACTGAGGGTGTATGTAACCGGTGGTGGATGTTCTGGGTTCCAATACGGCTTTACCTTTGATGAGACTGCGGCAGACGATGATGCGGTCATTGAACAGGACGGTATTCGCGTATTGGTAGACTCCATGAGCTATCCCTATCTGGTTGGTTCGCAAGTGGATTACGAAGAGGGGCTGCAAGGCTCCAGGTTCTTGATCCAAAATCCCAATGCGACCACTACCTGTGGCTGCGGAGCTTCTTTTTCTGTTTAAGGTGTGGATGTGTTACTCCTGGCGAGCAGGGATATTTAGAGGAATTCGCCAATGAAATACATTTGGCTTCTACTGTGCTTATTGTTGCACTCGCAAGTGTTTGCGGAGGTGGTCAGTGTTGCCAAGGTGGATTCGGAGTCTCTTCAGCCGAGCTTGCCAACCGCGCCAGGCTATTTGGCAAGAATCAATAATTCGTCCCCGGACAGCTTGCGCAGCGCATTAGAGCGAGCAGAGATGTTGTTTATGGAAGGGCGTTTGCGTAGCGAATTGCCTCCAGCCAGTTTTGTCCTGCACGGCCCGGAAGTGGCGGTGTTTTTCCGAGAAAACTATAGCAGTAACAAAAACCTGATCGATTTGGCGGCTCGCCTGTCTGCGTTTGGGGTTGTTGATATCCAAATCTGTGAGACGCGTACCGGGGTGTTAGGCCGTGACCGCAGCGCGCTTTTGCCGTTCGTGGGCACTGTCCCGTTTGGGCCAGCCGAAGAGCAGCGGCTCATTGACAAAGAAAAGTACGTTTATTTTTAAGTTCTATCTATTTACAGTGCTCAGGCGCAGTATATGCCGCCTAGTATCACCGGCTTTTTTGCGCCCGTAACACTGGGTGCGTTCCCGGGGCGCTTGTCCAAAGTCTGCTGAGCCAGCCACGCAAAAGCAGAGGCTTCTACCCACTGTGGCGGTATCCCCAGCGCTTCAGTGCTGGCTACGCTGCAGTCTGGCAGTTTCTCACTAAGAGAGTTTTTCAGTGCGGTGTTGTTGGCGCCGCCTCCACAAATATAGATTTCGCTGCAGTCGCTGGCGTGTAGTTGCACTGCCTCGGCGATGGATTGTGCGGTAAAGGCCAGCAATGTTGCCTGAACGTCGGCGGCATTGGCGTTAGTGTTTATGTTGGCCAATGTGTCTTGTAGAAAAGACAAGTTAAAAGTTTCTCTGCCAGTACTTTTGGGTGGCAATGCTTTGATAAATGGATGGTTCATCAACTGGTGCAGTAGTTCTGTGTCAACTTGTCCGGTGAGCGACCATTGGCCATTCTCATCGTAAGGTTGGTTCAGGTGTTCCTGTATCCAGGAATCCATCAGTACATTTCCTGGTCCCGTATCAAAGCCGCTGTAGCTGCCGTCGCGTTGCAAAACGCTGATGTTTGCCATGCCGCCGATATTGATAACCGCGCGGTTGGCAGTGGGTGAGGTGAATACTGCTTGGTGAAACGCGGGTACCAGAGGCGCTCCTTCACCACCTGCGGCAATGTCGCGGCGCCGAAAATCCGCGACGGTCGTAATGCCTGTTAACTCGGCAATGGTGTTTGGGTCGCCAATCTGGCAAGTGAACCCTGGTCCGTTGATGCCCTGTGGGTGATGGCGGATAGTTTGTCCGTGGCTACCGATGGCGCGAACCTTCTGTGGTGGGATGCCGAACTTTTGTAGCAATTCATTGCAGCAGCGTGCAAAGGCTTCTCCCAGCTGGCGGTCCAGTGTGCCCATCCTTTGGATTTCGTTGTTGCCCGGGGCGCACAGCTTGAGTATCTCGTTGCGACATTCGGCTGTGAAGTCAATGCTGTGATGGCCGCTCAGGGAAAAGATGCCCTGTTTGGTGTTGATCAGTGCCGCATCAATACCATCGATACTAGTGCCGGACATCAGTCCTATTAGGTAGTGAGCGTCTTCTGACATGGCCTTGTTAACCGCTGTCCCGAGCGTTGTCGGTTTGGCTGCTTTGGGCCAGTAACGTTTGCTGGTGATAGGTATTCATGCTTGCAAGTAGCGGCTGGGTTTTCTGCTTAAAGCGGTTAAGCTCATTGCGGGCGATTGAGCGTGCCTTTGGCAGTTTGACGGTGACCGGGTTGCGTACTGCGCCGTTAACGTAGAATTCGTAGTGGAGGTGCGGGCCTGTGGCGAGACCTGTGGCACCAACGTAGCCGATGATCTGTCCTTGTTTTACGCGTGCGCCGGAGCGAATGCCGCGGCGGAATTTGTGCAGGTGAGCATAGAGTGTCTTATAAGTTTGTCCGTGCTGAATAATCACGGTATTGCCATATCCACCCTTGCGCCCTGCGTGAATAATCTTTCCGTCGCCGGCGGCCTTAATTGGGGTGCCCCGGGGAGCTGCGTAATCGGTGCCTTTATGGGCGCGAATTCTGTTCAAAACCGGGTGTTTACGGCGCAAGTTAAAGTGAGAGCTGATGCGAGCGAAGTCCACCGGAGTGCGCAGGAATTCTTTGCGCATAGTGTGGCCTTCGGGGGTGTAGTAATGGGTGACGCCCTTGCTGTCTTCGTAGCGCACCGCTTTGTAGGTTTTGCCCTGATTCACGAATTCGGCGGCAAGGATTGGACCGTTGCCAAGCTTCTCGCCATCGAGAAACTTTTCCTGGTACATGACTTTAAAGGAATCGCCTTGGCGGATATCCAGTGCGAAATCCACGTCCCAGCCAAAAATGTTGGCCAGTTCCATAATGAGGTTGGCATCCATATTGGCGCGTTTACCGGCCATAAATAGTGAGTCTTTGATAACTGCTTCGCGATAGGCAGTATGCAAATCTGGTTGGCGGTCCAGCTGGTTACTGGAGAAACCTTTTGCGGTGCGCTTAAATTCGAGGGCGGAAAGTGGGCTCTTGCTGTACTTCAGTCCCAGTAGTTGTTGGTCTTCGATCTGGAACTCGATTGTGTGGCCGGGGTGTATTCGCTTCAATACTTTGGTGTCTTTATTGCTGGCCATAAATTCGTAGAGCTTACGGTCGCTTAGTCCGGCGCGTTGAAAGATGAGAGACAGGTTGTCACCAGGGCGCACGGTTTCTGTGATCCAGTTCGGTTCTTCGAATTCGGGGGTGACGGGTGTGACAGTGGTGTCCAGTAGGGCTGCGTTCTCGGGAGCAATGATGGCAATATCGAGCGGGCGTTCCTGGCGTTTTTGTTCTTCTTCAGGGCCAGAGATAATGAGCAGTGCGCTAAGGGTTATGACCAGTACTCCGGCAAGGGTCAGGTGCAGCCTGGGAAAGTTGCCAAAGAGCGTCTTCAGTTTGCTTTTTTTATGCTTTTCAGTGGCTTGCATTGTAATTGTGTATGTTGGTTCAACTAATGCTGCTAACTTATTAATTTTATAGCAGAAAGTGTATAAAAAATCACCTAAAACAATTCTGTGCTCAGGTTGTCGCTTGTTTTTAAGTGGGGATTCGGTATCTTGGCCGCTTTTTAAGGGGCGCAGCATACAGCATTGCGTCCAACAAGTAACAATAGAAAGGGTGTTTTGTGGAAGGTTTAACGCTGATTGAAGATTTGCGCGCGCGTGGATTGGTGGCACAGATGACGTCTGAAGATCATCTGATAGAACATTTGGCGGAAGGCTCCAAAACTCTCTATTGCGGCTTTGATCCCACTGCAGACAGTCTTCATATTGGCAGTTTGGTGCCATTGTTAACCTTGCGTCGATTCCAGTTGGCTGGACACAAGCCTGTTGCCCTTGTGGGTGGAGCTACGGGGTTGATCGGCGATCCGAGCTTTAAGGCTCAAGAGCGCAAGCTTAATACCCCGGATGTAGTTGCATCCTGGGTGGACAAAATTCGCGCCCAGGTTTCTGCTTTTATTGATTTTGACTGCGGCGATAACGCGGCTGAAGTGGTAAACAATCTGGATTGGACTGCTGAGGTCAGTGTTCTGGATTTTCTGCGGGATGTCGGTAAGCATTTCTCGGTTAATAATATGATCAATAAAGAGTCGGTGAAGCAGCGCATTGATCGAGAGGGTGCTGGTATCTCTTACACCGAGTTTACCTACATGTTGCTGCAATCCTTCGATTTTGCCGAGCTTTACAAGCGCCATCAGTGCACGCTGCAGATTGGCGGTTCGGATCAGTGGGGTAACATTGTTGGTGGTGTGGATCTTTCCCGCAAACTTCACGGCGGTCAGGTATTCGGTTTGACTCTGCCGTTGGTGACCAAGGCTGATGGTACTAAGTTTGGTAAAACTGAATCTGGCACCATTTGGCTGGATGCCTCCAAAACCTCGCCTTATGCTTTCTATCAGTTCTGGCTTAATACTGCCGATGCAGACGTCTACAAATTCCTGAAATACTTCACGTTCTTGAGTGTGGAAGAAATTGAGACTATTGAGCGTAATGACGCCGAGGCCCAGGGGCGCCCGCAGGGGCAAGGCGTATTGGCAAGAGAGGTTACGCGCTTGATTCACGGCGAAGAGGGTTTGCAGGCGGCGGAGCGTATTACGCAGGCTATGTTTAGTGGTGAATTGTCCGATTTGAGCGAGTCTGATCTTGAGCAGCTGGCTCTGGATGGTTTGCCGTCTTCGTCTATAGCGGTTGGCGAGATTTCAGAAAAGCCCCTGACTACCATTTTGGCTGAGAGCGGTATGGTCAAAGCTGCTCGAGAGGCCAAGGATGCGCTGGGTCGCAATGCGGTGTTGTTTAACGGTGTAGCCAAGGGCATGGAAGATAATATGAAGGCTGCAGAGTGTTTCGCTGTAGAGAATGCGCTTTATGGGCGCTTCTTTTTGGTGAAGCTTGGCAAAAAGAAAAACCATCTGTTTTCTATTGTCTGAATAACGACCAGATTTTGTGTGTTAAAAGCCCGCTTTGCGGGCTTTTTCGTCTCTGTAGTAAAAATGTAAATTATTTTTCAAAAAGCGCTTGCGTGGAGTCGGTGTCGGCCGTATAGTTCGCGCCCTCCTAACGGAGAGCGCAGATTGAGGCGAAGAGTTAACTCCTTGTTTTAATTGGCAAAAAGTGATCTTTCTGAGTTCTTTAAAGAAGTTTAAAAAAATCACTTGCCAGGTTCAAAGCGAACTGTATAATGCGCGCCTCTTCGCTGCTGAGGCAGTCGAGGGAAGTGAAATCGGACAGCGTTATGTGACTCGATTTCCAGCTTTAAACCCGGTTTCAAAATTAATTAAAAACTTTTGAAAATAAACGGTTTACAAGCGCTGAGAGATGCGTATAATTCGCATCCCACG
>JALUYN010000571.1 GCA_027012915.1 Cellvibrionaceae bacterium | reverse complement strand
GGGACCCGAGCTTGTCTATTTGTAGTTGCAGTTCGTTCCGTGATCGACCGACCTTGGAACCGTCTTGCCATGCCGATAACTGTGTTTGCCAGCTGAGACGAATTTTCCGGTGTTGCTCGCCGTCCTCAGCGTTAAGTCGCAGAGTGGCATCTGCGCCATCCAGCTTTAGGGAGATCGCTCGAATGTGTTCGCCTTCGAACAAATTCAGGGCATCGAGTCGCGGACCCTTGTCCGGGTTATCAAAAAAACTGTTGGTGAAGCCTTCTAATCGTTTTGAAAACTCCATCAGTGATTGCTTTTCGTCCTCAGTTAACGAGTCCGAGGTTTGAAACCTTATATCCAGTTCTTGATAACTGTACATTTCACCGGATTCTGACCGGGCGTTGCCAGTCTTAAGGGCATAGGTGAAATCCACTTCTTTGCCCGAGGCGGTGGTTATTGTCAGGCGAAAGCTGGCGTGCTGTCGTATGTCCCAAGTTTCTCTTTGCGCGACATTCAATTTTTCAAGGGGCGCCTGTGCCGGACGCAGTGACAGCTCCATGGTTTGCTGGTATTCCGCAGTGTCATCCTGAATGAGGGTTTGCATTGTTGCTAAGGGTGAGCCCCAGGTCTTGCGCTGCGTGATGTTTCTTAAGCTGTTTTCGAGTTGCGTGGTCAGAGACTTGGCATCGTATTTGTCGTTGCTAAGACGTATCTGTTGGTTTAAATCCGGTGCTTCGTAGAGGTGGCTTTCTGGATTCGAATCGGTTGTGCCGAGAGAAACGATGGAAGAGGGGGTGCGGGCAGTGTTGCTGGATTTAGAAACTTCAAAGATGTTTGAGTCTAGTTGCGGCGTGGCGTGGTGGTTCGCTGTACGGGCTGATAGAGAATATCCAGCGGAGTAAATGAGTGCGCGGGTTACGGATTCCATTCCCATTTCCAGTTCTGACGCCATGCTTTGAAAGCATTGCGGCCGGAAGAACGAGAACTTTAGCGAAAGTCTGTACAAGAAATGACCATTAAGGCTGAGCTAAGAAAATAATATACAGATAAACAACAAAACCACCCGTATGGGTGATGTGCGACAAAGGTGTTATGAATATTATGATCACCAATGGATACGAAGACACGGACGTCATCTTGAGTTGGCCAAAGGATCTGGCCGACTCACCATTTTCTCCTTCGATATTTCCTCTCGCAATTCTGCATTTAAACCCAAGCAAATCCCAAGTCTTAGTGCTTGATTTATTTTGCACTTAAAGTCGTTTAGACCTTTCGATTCTTGCCGCTGGCAGCACGTTTCTGGCTTTCTGATTGAATATACACCGCATCTGTTATTGCCATGCTGGCGTGACCAAGGTCTTCCGATACATCTTTGAGGGGGCGTCCGCGCTCGATTTCCAAACTGGCTCCGGTATGACGCAACCAGTGTGTGGTGGCTTGTTTGAAATTCTGAGCTTCGTCAGTACCCGCTTGAGCGAGAAGATCTTGATGCGCACGATCAAACACATCCTGAACCAGCCTCGTGAGCTGGCGTGAGGTCATACCGCCGCGCCCACGAATTTTCTCGATAATGGGTTCGCTTTCACGGATAACCGGAAGGGCGTCGAGGCCTCGAAATGTCCGATACCGCTTCAGATAGGGGATAAAACCATCTGGAACAGTTATATCCCGAAGCTTGCGGCCTTTACCGTACACTTTGAGCCACCAATTTTGGTTGTGATCTTGCCAAAAGTGCCCCATATGGGGTGACCAATCCGGGCGCTCTGAAAATTCCGAAATACGAAGAAACAGCGTTTTCATTGCCGCGATAAGGAACAGATTACGTTCATAGAGATGATCTTCATCGGCCATTTTATGCGCTGTTTTGAGGAGATATTCCCATTGCTGCTCGGTCAATCGCTTAACTTCTTTTACTTGGGCGTCCTTATGGATCAAGCGGCAGTGCTTTTTCGCCACCTGAATTGGATTTCCGTAAATGTGTTCCTCGTCGACCAGATATTTGTACAGTGCGTTTAGCGCTGTAAACGCCGCGTGGATCGACTGCTGTGAGGGGCGATATTTCTTTTTGTCCGCTTTATTCAGATCGCTGCCTTTTGGAACGACCATGCGAAACGGTGCCCAGGCTTTGTTGGCGCGGTAACTGCCGCCGACAAGCTGAAATTTCTCGACATTGACCAATGAAATCCAGTTCAGCGGAGGTTGCCAGATGAAATCCATATACTCGAGCACATCGTTTCTCTTGAGCGACTCCAGCGTTTGATTCTTGTACAGGTAAAGCCACAACAAAAAGCGTTCGATCTCGGAACGAAATCGGGTGAATGTATGACTGGATTTGTGACGGCCCACAAACAACAAAAATTCCTGGCCCCAGCGCCAATTCTGAAGGCGCCAATTAGGGCCTTCGTTCAAAAACGCGAAAAGATCTGGGTAATCTCCCAAGTCTGTGTGCTTGAGATTGTCCAGAGTTGTGAATAGAGGGACTGGTGTAACCTTGGCCATAACAAGATCTTTGAATTGGGTTTCTAGGTTTTTCCTGGAAGTAGGTTCATAGTAGCAGTGATATTATTTAATGTCGAATACTAAATAGTATCGGACATTTTATGAGGTGTGTTATTAGGTGTCTATCTTCCTTGGGGCAGTCACACAAAATACTGTGGCGACCTGGATTATTCAGGCGTCAGTGAAAATGCTACTCTCTTGTTGGTAAATCCTGGTTAAAGAGGAAAACATGGCCAGACCTTCACAAGCCTGCGAAACCCTGATATTGCTCGACAGTCTACAGGATTATCGAGAATTCTATCTGCGGCTATGCAGCGAAGGCGTCAAGGAGTGTGCCCTAATTTGCGAGCGACTTGATCCCTTTATCTTCAATGACGGCGAAATTGTTGATGCAATCAGTGCCATGACCAGGCGGCATTCAAAGGCCAATGTTCGCGTATTGGTTAAGAAATGCAGGGATATTGCTAAGGTGCGCTTGAAATTTGTCGATTTGGCCAAGCGATTACCCAGCAAAATAGCGATTCGAAAGTTAACCTGTGAGCCCCAGAATAAGACAATTGAGTACATAGTCGCGGATCGTTCGTCGCTATTGGTTCGACACAATAGCGATGGTTACCAGGGGTTTTACAATTCATCGGCGAGGCCTGAGGCCCAAAATTTGCTTGAAGAGTTTGACACCCTATGGGAGCGCCAAAGCGCTGACATTCCGGATCTTAAGACTTTGAGAATCTGATGAACACAAGAGCCCTTTTCAAATGGTTGCGCGTATTTGGCTTGCCTGGCGCGATTTTGTTACTGATTAGCCCTTACTTGGCAGCGGAAAACGGCCACACTGAAATTATTCCGATGCAGCACCGTCCAGCCAATGTCTTGTTGGAAGACTTGCGTCCATTGTTAGATGGCAAGGTTAAATTGACCGCCAGTGGCAATAAGCTAATTGCGCGCGGGTCGCGAGGTGAAATCACCGCCCTGAAACTGTTGGTCGAAGAGCTGGATCAACCACTCGCTCAATTCCGGATTTCCATTCGTCGTGGCAATGAGGCATCCCAGTCCCGCAAAGGTATCAGCTATCGGCACAATAGCGAAAATATACGTCTATCCCCTGCTCCACAAACTACGACGATTAATCGCGATGGTCTTACCGTAACCCGAACCACGCAAAGCTCCAGTAATCGCGTGGTTGTGCATCGAAATTCGAGTCTAAAGGGCAGTCAGTCATTACAGCAGGTTCGCGCTACGGAGGGCTATCCTGCGTATATCGAAATTGGTAAAAAAGTTCCGATTACTCAGCTGTTATTTCACAGCGTCAGCCATCAACCGGTTATTCACCAAGAGTACCAACCGGTTGTCAGTGGATTCTATGTAACTCCCCGGATGGCAAATGATCGAGATGTTCTTCTGCAGTTAAGCACTCAAAAACAGTCGCTAAAGCACAACAATCAGATCGATGTGCAAGCATACAGCGGCACAGTTCGCGGTCGTTTGAATGAATGGATTTTTGTAGGGGGCGTCAGTGAGAGAGATTCTCGCTCAGACGGCGGCATTTCAAGATGGACGACTGGCGGGCTCTCGCAACAAGGAGCTATCTATTTAAAAGTTGAGCATCTCACCCGCTGAAAACGCCTTAAGGTTAGAATTCGTGCTTCAGTAGATCGGAGATACGCTCAAGGTTTGCCACCGGGCTAAAGGGTTTCAGTCTCTCCACTGGATGGGCCCCATAGAGCGCGGCAACACTTCTGACACCGGCATTGTGGGCCATTTCCAGGTCAAAACTGGTATCACCAATCATCAAGGCATGATTAGCGGTGACCCCAAACTCCCGTAGTAGCTCATTGAGCATCTGGGGATGAGGCTTGGAGCGAGTCTCGTCGGCGCAACGGCTGCCCTGAAATAGATCGCTAAGCTCCAAATCTTTCAGCATTTTATCCAGGCCGCGCCGGGTTTTCCCTGTGGCGATGGCTATATCATGGTTGTCGCCGAGCAATTGCTCCAAGGTTTCAAGTGCACCCTCAAACAGTGGCGGCGGAGTTCTATCAACCTCTTCATAATGGTGAACATAGCGTTCTCGCATGGCGTCGACGCCCTTGGCGTCAATATCTGGAATTAGCACCCGCAGGGCTTCAGGTAAGCCTAGCCCTATAATGCTTTTCACTGTCTGATCTGGCAGCTTGGGGAATCCCAGGTCTGCCATTGATTCATGGAGCGCGTGGGTGATTTTGCCAGTGGAATCGCACAAGGTGCCATCCCAGTCAAATATGAATAGCATGCTACTGCTCCCGTCCAAGCTGTTTCAATGCTCTTTCAAGTCGATCATCCAGTGGGGCTTCAACGCGCAGTTGCTCAGAGGTGTCGGGGTGAATCAACTCAAGTGCGGCGGCGTGCAGAAAAAGGCGATTAAATCCCTTGCCTTTCATTTGCCTATTGAAATCGTCATTGCCGTACTTTGGATCTCCAACCAACCCGTGGCCCGCGTGCTGGGCGTGAACCCGAATCTGGTGAGTTCGGCCGGTCACGGGTTTGGCTTCCATTAAGGTACAATCGCTGTAGCGGTTAAGTACGCGAAACAATGTTCGTGAGGCTTTTCCTTCCGGATCAACCCGCACCATTCGTTCACCGCTTTGCAATTCATTCTTCTTCAACGGTGCGTTTACTTCTTTCTTGCGATTTGGCCAGCGTCCGAATACCAAGGCGTGATAGATTTTCTGTATGCGCCCTTCACGAAGCTGTTCGTGGAGATAACGCAACATGCTGCGTCGTTTCGCGATCATAATGCAGCCGGATGTGTCGCGGTCCAGGCGATGCACCAGTTCTAGTGATTTCTCCTGGGGCCGGATCTGCCGCATGGTTTCAATCAGCCCCAAATTGATGCCGCTGCCACCGTGTACTGCGAGACCTGAGGGCTTGTTAACGATGATGAGCTTTTTATCTTCGTAAAGGATTGACGCTTCAATCAGGTCGGCAAGCTGCTGGCTGGGTTTTGCGGCTTCTTTGGCTTCTGGCAGGCGTACGGGAGGCACTCTAACTACGTCTCCGGAGCGCAGTTTATATTCCGGTTTGACCCGCCCTTTGTTTACGCGGACCTCACCTTTTCGCAGAATTCGGTAAATCAGTGATTTGGGAACCCCTTTTAGCTGGCTGGCGAGGAAATTGTCGATACGCTGGCCTTCGCGGTCATCGTCTATGTCAACAAATCGAACTTTTGAGGGGGGAGCATTTTTTTGAGAATCAGTCATGGCGCGATTATACCCACGAAATGCACACAATAGCTCATCCCAATTGATCATTTGAATAGATATTGCTATATTCCAAGCCGTTAACTGGTCAGGTTTCCGGGCTCGCTATAGGGGTGTGTCACTAGGAAATACCGCGGTAACACCGACGAGACTGACAATGATCGGTACTTCCGATTCAGTCGCATAAACGACAAAAGCTCTCGGGCAACAGCAAAAACATGACATGTACGTTGCCCAGAGCACAAACGACAATCGCACAAAACTGAAACTAGTCGTTCAAAAAGATTGCAATTTGACCGCTGCCGTACAGAAACAGAGCAGCGTTCATCTAAGAGATGCTCTAATTATTTAAGGAACTTCGTCGACGCTCGACCACGCCTCTATCCTCCATCAGGAATATTCCAGCAGGACACTATTCCAATAGAGTGCATAGAAATAGCCAACACAACGCTGGGCGGTCAGACCTCGAACGGGCTCCCAAGTAAGACAAATCAACGACCATTGTTAGTCATTGGTCTGAGTACATGACAATAAATTCAGGGGCTGAAGCTTCAGCCTCCGCTTATAAACAACTTTAAGAAGTCGCTTTAAGCTATTGATTTTATTGCCCAACAGCCGGCAATGTGAGCTTTACCAAGCAGCATATTGTTATAGCGAGGCTGATCTCCGCACCTTTCTGTTCGCCGGTTCCGGCAATGTGCCCTTACAATCAGGTAACACATGAAAAGAATGTTGATCAATGCAACTCAGCCGGAAGAGTTGCGCGTAGCCCTGGTCGATGGCCAATGGCTTTATGATCTGGATATTGAGAATCGCACCCGCGAACAGAAAAAAGCCAATATCTATAAAGGTAAAATCACCCGTATCGAGCCAAGTCTCGAAGCCGCATTTGTTGACTATGGCGCTGAACGCCATGGCTTCCTGCCTCTAAAGGAAATTTCTCGAGAGTATTTTTCGAAGAATTCTGGTGGTGATGGCCGTCTTAAAATTAAAGATGTCCTCAAAGAAGGCCAGGAAGTAGTTGTTCAGGTGGATAAAGAAGAGCGTGGCAACAAAGGCGCTGCACTGACCACCTTTATCAGCCTCGCTGGGCGCTATCTGGTATTGATGCCAAACAACCCTCGGGCTGGCGGTATCTCACGACGTATCGACGGTGAAGATCGTGCGGAGCTGCGCGACGCGCTCTCAAAAATTGAAGTTCCCAATGGTATGGGCGTTATCGTCCGCACTGCTGGTGTCGGTCGCAGTGCAGAAGAGCTGCAATGGGATCTTAACTATCTTCTACAACTGTGGGATGCCATCAAGACTGAAGCTGACGGCTCCGGCGCACCCCACTTCCTGTTTCAGGAAAGTAACGTCATTATCCGCGCAATTCGCGACTACTTGCGCCCAGATGTCGGTGAAGTCATTGTAGATAATCAGGATGCTTACAATTTGGCACTGGCCTTTATTCAACAGGTCATGCCCAACTATCAGAGCAAGGTAAAGTTCTACCAGGACGACACTCCCCTCTTCAATCGTTACCAGATCGAGAGTCAGATTGAGACCGCATTCGAGCGCGAAGTAAAACTTCCGTCCGGGGGTTCGATCGTAATTGATGTCACCGAAGCTCTAGTGTCTATTGATATCAATTCATCTCGCGCTACAAAAGGCAGCGATATTGAGGAGACCGCGCTGCAAACCAACCTGGAAGCGGCAGATGAAATTGCCCGTCAATTGCGTCTGCGAGATATGGGCGGTCTGGTTGTAATCGACTTCATCGATATGCAACCGGTTCGCAACCAGCGCGAAGTTGAAAACCGCATGCGTGACGCGCTGGCCATGGACCGAGCTCGTGTTCAGGTAGGCCGAATTTCTCGTTTTGGCTTGTTGGAAATGTCACGTCAACGTTTGCGCCCATCCCTTGGTGAGACAACCTCTAAGGTTTGCCCACGCTGTAGCGGTCAGGGCACCATTCGAGGCACCAAATCCATTGCCCTGTCTATTCTTCGGTTGGTGGAAGAAGAAGCGCTCAAAGAGCGCAGCGCAGAGATCCGCGCTATTACGCCAGTACCAGTGGCGACTTACCTGCTGAATGAAAAGCGCCGCGCGATCTCTAACATCGAAATGCGCAATGATACCCGCGTAGTCATTGTTCCGAACGAGCATATGGTGACTCCACACTTCGAAGTTCAACGCCTGCGCGACGACGAGACCGGTAGCCTGGAAACCAGTTACAAAATTAACACGGTGGTCACTGAGGAAACCGGCGCTGATGCACTGGTAAAAACCGAAGCGCTGAATTTGCCGAAGCCGGCTGTTCAACAATTGGCGCCTGCGCAACCCGCTCCCGAGCCAGCAAAGCCCAAAGCGAAAGAAGCTAAGACAGAGCCGAAGGAAGAAGGCTTCTTCACCAAGCTGTTTCGTTCTTGGTTTGGCGGCGCTGAAAAGCAGGAAGAAGAGCCTAAAAAGACCGAGAAACCGCGCAATAACAATAACCGCAAGCGTGGC
>JALUYN010000570.1 GCA_027012915.1 Cellvibrionaceae bacterium | reverse complement strand
GCATGAATGGGCCAGCGCGGGAGTGGTGCAGGCTTTTATTATTGCCTTGTATGCGGAGATGTATGGATTCCCACTCACCATCTATCTGTTATCCCGATTCTTTGGTCTCGATCGGGGCGATCTGAATGCGAGTCTCTGGTCTACCCTGCTGGGCATGGGCGAAACCGGGATGATGATTTCAATGATTCTTGGGTATGTGTTGGTCTTTTTCGGCATTGGCATATTTTTTCAGGGCTGGCGCCAGGTTCACCGCGCGCGCCAGACCAATGCCTTAGTGACCGATGGCCTGTATCGGCTGGTCCGGCATCCTCAGTACACCGGTTTATTTATTGCGTTGTTTGGCGAGGGCGTTGTCCATTGGCCCACGCTGTTTTCTGTCGCCCTGTTTCCGGTGATTGTATTGGCTTACTACATGTTGGCCAAAAAGGAGGAGAAACAGGTGTTGGCGGAATTTGGTGATGCCTATCGAGCGTATCAGCAGCGAGTCCCTATGTTCATTCCCAGGAAAAGCCAGTGGCGAGCGTTTATCGATAGTTCCAGTTTGAACTCTGATAACTGAGGGTGGCCAATTGGAGTTGCATAACACCATAGACGCGAATGCAATGGATTGTGGGTGTTTGGAGCAGCCACACAGGAGTAGCGATTCCTTTCGAGTCTTTATTGAGGGTGATGCACTCTATGCATCGATGCTGAGGTCGATCGAACGGGCACAAGACAGTATACAGTTGGAGAGTTATATTTTTGCCGACGATATAGTGGGGCAAGCGTTTTGCCGGGCGTTGATTGAACGGGCGCGGTCTGGCGTTAAAGTAAAGGTTCATATCGATGCTGCGGGTTCTCTGTTCTGGTTCTCGCGCAAGATGCAAAATCACATGCGCGACAATGGTGTGGAACTGCGCTGGTTCCACCGTTGGAGCTGGCGCAGACCATGGCACTATAATCACCGCAATCATCGTAAATTGCTGATAGTTGATAACCGTATCGCCTATCTCGGCGGTTTCAATATTCACAAGGAAAATTCCTGCAAACACTATGGTGAGGCCCGTTGGCGTGATACCCATTTGAGCTTTGATGGTTCGCTTGTCAGCGTGGCGGCGCAGTTGTTTGATGCATTTTGGCACGGGAAGCTGCGTTCGCAGCCTCTACAAAAGGCCGAAGGTAGCAAACTTCTACACAATCAAACGCTAAGCTGTCGCCACCGTCTGCGCTGTGTGTATGGGGAAGCCTTTAGCAAGGCTAAAAAGTATATTTTCCTGACGACACCCTATTTTGTTCCCGACAATCATACGCTCAGGCAATTATGCAAGGCGGCAGAGCGGGGTGTGGATGTCCGGCTATTGGTCCCCCGCAAAACCGATGTACGCATAGCGCGCTGGGCCGCTCGCCATATTTATGCATCGCTACTTGAGTCTGGGGTAAAGATATACGAATACCTGCCCCGGGTACTGCACGCAAAGACCGTGGTGACCGACGACGATTGGTCGATGGTGGGAACCTCCAATCTGGACTATCGAAGTTTATTCACAAACTACGAACTGAATCTCGCATCCCTCGACCAACAACTGGCGAGTAAGCTCAAGAAACAATTCATTCAGGATTTGTCATTGTCGGAATGTATTTCGCTTAACGACTGGAAGAAGCGTGATGGTTTATCGCGCTGGCAGGGGCGGGTGGCTATGATACTTAAACGTTGGTTGTGAATTTCATGTGTTTATTAATAAAACTGGTGAAGTTGGTCGTTGGTTTGTCTGTTGCTGCCAACGTCTTGGCTGATGGCTCGTCGATGCCAAAATCAGCCGACGTAAAGAAAATTTTGGATTCCAGATGTGTGGTCTGCCATGGCTGCTATGATGCGCCATGTCAACTGAAACTCGGCTCCTACGATGGACTTTTGCGCGGAGCAACGTCTCAAACTGTTTATAACCCATCAAGGCTATCCGAAGACATCACCACACGGCTTTTTGTAGATGGTCAATCCGTCACCGACTGGCGAAGGCTGGGGTTCCATGAGGTGATAACGTCAGGGATGCCATCAACAGGTGGCGCGCAGCACACTGGCGATGTCCTGGCCAGACTCATTAACGTAAAATCACAGAGTGCTTTTCCTGCGGGCCGGAAATTACCTGAAAATTTCCCTCTGGATATCAACCGCGAATTATCCTGTTCGACTAAAAGTCAGATAGATGATTTTCTCTCTATCAATCCGGAAGCCGGCATGCCCTATGGTATGGCGCCTTTACCTCCGCAAGAGCTGGCGGTATTGAAGAGTTGGATAAAGCAGGGCTATCCTAATTTCGAAAAGCCGATGCCGCTACCCGCCGACATCAATGAACAAGTTCGCCAGTGGGAGTTGTTTTTTAATCAAAGCTCGGTTCGCCATAAGCTTGTTGCACGCTATTTGTATGAGCATCTGTTTTTGGGGCATTTGGCGATTTCTGATAAAAGTGGGAAGTCGTATTATTTTCGTATCATTCGTTCGTCAACACCAATTGGTTTGACTGCCAACGAAATAGCGATGCGTCGTCCCAATAGTGATCCGGGCGAGGAGGCATTTTATTATCGATTGATTCCCATCATGGAAACGATACTGGATAAAACACATATCGTGTTCTCATTGACGCCACAACGTTTGGAACACTGGTTCGAAATATTTTTTGCAGAGAAATGGGCCGTCAAAAAATTACCGGATTATTCGGTAAACAATGCTAACAATCCTTTTTTAACTTTTAGCGCCATTCCCGCTGAAGCCCGCTACCGCTTTATGCTGGACAATGTCCGGTTTTTCGTCGAATCCTTTATCAAGGGGCCGGTTTGTCGTGGACAGGTGGCGCTGAATGTCATCAACGACTATTTCTTTGTGGCCTTTCTATCGCCGGAGTATGACCTCTCGGTGGTTGATAAATCCTATCTCGCCAACGCGATACCCTTTTTGGATCTCCCGCCGACATCGGCAGGCCCTCTGGAATTTGCCACCTTATGGCACGAAGGGCTTCATTCGCACAGGCGCTATCTGGAATACCGTGATGAGGCTTATCGTACGCATGAAATCACAAAAAAGGGTCTACCGCTATCAGCAATATGGAAAGGCGATGCCAATTCAATATCGCAATTGACCGTATTCAGGCATTTTGACAGTGCCTCAGTTTCCGAAGGATTCATTGGTGAAGGCCCTAATACAGTCTGGGTTATTGATTACCCGACGTTGGAGCGTATCTATTACGATCTAGTGGTTAACTTCGATGTGTTTGGCAGTGTCTCGCATCAAATACTGACTCGGATGTACATGGATTATCTACGGATGGAGAGCGAAGCGTTGTTTCTCTCCTTTCTACCCGTTGCCGATAGAGAACCCATACTTAAACATTGGTATCGAGGGGCGTTGGCGCAGGCAAAGGTGTTTTATGGTCATTCCCATTTGCTGATTGATACACCAGCGGTAATTCATTATGTCGGCAAAGATCCGAAAAATGAATTGATCAGGATGATCAGCACTCGGTCGGCACACTCGTCGCACCGTGCTACGTCTTTTACAGATAATATACCCTCTCCACTTAAAGACCTGGGCCGCCAGTCTGCAAAACAGTCACGCTGGCTGCGTCATCTTCCTGAGTTGAGTTATGTGGTGGTTCACGATGACCATGGAAATATAACGAATGTTGTTTCAATGATTGTCAACAGGGCTCATGCGAACGTCTCATTTATTTTTGGCGAAGAGGATCGCCGTATACCGGAAGAGGACACATTGATGTTGGTGAATGGATTGCTGGGGAGTTATCCCAATTTTATTTTTTGGATTGATCAAAGTGAAATCGGCAAGTTTGCCGACGCGGCTAAACAGGTTTTGGATACGAAGAGTATGGATCAATGGGTTGCTCGTTACGGCGTCCGCAGAACTGATCCTAGAATTTGGTCAGTCTTGGATAGATTGCACTATTACAAACAGCACTATTACAAACAGAAAAATGGCGAAAGTGAAGGGCTGCTTGACGTAAGCCGGTATGAAAACCTGTGAGACTAATGAAAGGATAACATGCAAGGAAATCAACTTTGTTCTTTAACCTGACCCTGTTTTTAACCGCGTCACTCCTGATGGTGGCCTGCGGTACTGTGTTTGAACGTTTTAAACTGCCGCAAGCAGCTGTGGTTATTTTCGTCGGTGTTTTGCTGGGACCAGCCGGTGTCCGGGTAATTCAGCTTGGTGATCTTGAACATACCCTGTCTGAGCTCGCGGTGATACTAATGCTGTTCTCAGCAGGTTATAACATTCAATGGCCACACTTTACCGCTGCTATCAAGCCGGGTATCGGAGTGGGCTTGTCGGGAATTGTGACCAGTCTGGTCGCTGGGTTCACCGCCGCCTATTTCCTGTCGAAAGATATTGATGAAGCTCTGTATGTCGGTATTGCCCTGTCTGCTACCAGTATCGGTCTCAGTGTCGCTTTGATGAGTCATGCATCGGTACTTAAAAGCAGGGTGGGGCAAATCCTGTTGGCGGCAGCCATTGTTGATGACATTCTGGTGATGTATTTATTGTCGATCACCCACGCAAGCCTGATCAATGACGGTGGTGTGAGCGTCATTTTGTTCTCTCTGTTATTGAGTCTACTCGTCTTGTCGGGATTAAGCGGGATTCTTTGTGTGTTCAATGCGTTAATTAAACATTTCTCGGTAGATCGATTCATAGTTTTCCGGCGGTCAATGGCTATTGCGATGGCAATGTTGTCCGCTTGGGTAACAGCGAGATTCGGTCTCTCTCCAGTAGTTGGGGGCTTTGTCGCTGGGGCGGTTGTTGCTGGCTTCAAGGACCAGGCCGCCGGAGGAGGCAATAATGGAAACACCTCCGACAGCGGCTATTTTGCTGGAATCAGTCAGTTTCTTTCTCCTATGTTCTTCCTGGCCATTGGGCTGGAGATTACGGACATTAACCTACAGGATGAGGGATTACTCCATTACGCGCTGTGGGTCTTTACTGCTGCAGTCATTGGAAAATTGCTTGCACCCTGGGTGCTCGCTGGCGTCATGACAGTGCGAGAATGCTTGCTGCTTGGGTTTGCCTTGTTGCCACGGGCAGAGGTTGCCCTCGTTGTTGCCAGTGTAGGGCTTCAGCAGGGACATCTGTCACATCATGGCATGATAGCGCTAGTGCTGATGACCCTGGCAACAGCGACTATCGCGGCCACAGTAATACCTCCGCTTGCCAGGCTCGCTGAATCAGGGGGTAATCGATAGTGGACATGCAATATACCTATTTTTTCTGGAGCCTGATCCTGCTGCTGATTTGGCTGGTTGTGTTTGTGGTGCAAAGACCACGACGTAAAAAGATGTTGATGATGAGCGTCGGCACTGCGCCTTTGGGGTTGTCGGAACCGCTTTTCTATCCCAGCTATTGGTTTCCGCCTACTGTGCTCGATTTGGGCGAAAAAACCGGCTTTGATTTTGAAAGCATAATTTTTTCCTTCGCTGTTGGCGGTCTGGCAAGCAGTCTCTACGGCTTGTTCGGAAACAACAAACTTCTTCCCGTGGGAGAATGTGAAAGGCACAGCCGGCATCATCGCTATCACAAGTTTTTGTTGAGTTCACCCGTTTGGCTGTTTCTAGGTCTGGAATGGCTGACTTCCTGGAATGCAATTTATACCGCGTCGTGGAGTCTACTGGGTGGCGCCATCGCCACGGTGCTTTGTCGGCCGGATTTGTTAGTCAGCGTTATCAAGGGCTCCTTCATTTTTACCGGATTTTATTTTCTGTTCTTCAGTGCCATGGCGGCTTCACATCCGGAATTTGTCAGCCTGTACTGGAACCATGCCAATATCAGCGGGATACAAATTGTCGGGATACCGGTGGAGGAGTTGCTGTTTGCGTTTTCCCTCGGTGGGATGTGGAGCGCGTTCTATGAGCATCGCCATTGGTTGCGCGTGACATCGCAATAACCATCGCAAGATTTTAATAGAAATTGAGGATAATCATGAAAAGCTCATCCTGGATCTGGTCGATCGTGGTGATAGTCCTGGTAGCGGTTACTTCCTACGGCCTGTTTCTCCTGACTCAAGGCGCATCGCTACCCGAAGGGTTTGTTTACGGTAACGGTCATATCGAAGGGCGGGATGTGAAGCTTGCTGCTGAGCGGGGCGGGCGTGTGGTACGGCACAGTCTGGTGGAGGGCGAACCTGTCTCGGCGGGAGACCCGCTGGTTGAGATTGACCCGGAGGATGCCAATGAACAGATCCGGGCGGCACAGGCTGACCTTGATTCCCTGAAGGAAAAAATCGCCGCCATCGAAAGTGAGCGCAATACCTGGTCGCATCACGCCGAGACCGCAAAGCGTCAGTTGGAACGTGTGCGTGCACTGCTGGCGAAAAAGCTGGCTGCGCAGCAGGATATCGATGCGGCAGAGAACGCCGTTAAGGAAGCACAGGGGCGTTTGCACATGTTGCAAGACCAGCGCGGCGCCCTGGAAGCCCAACAACAGGCGGCCGACGCCAGGCTGGCGCTGGCCAGATCCCAGCGCGGCAAACTGGAAGTGACCGCGCCGCTGTCGGGCGTGGTGTTGATTCGCGCGGTGGAAACCGGTGAGGTGGTTGCCGTCGGCCAGCCCCTGGCGGTCATTGTCGATCTCAGCCGCCTGGAACTGAAGGTTTATGTATCCGCAGCCGACCTTAACCATCTGCACCTGGCGGATGAGGCCGCTGTTCGTGTCGATGGTCTCAGTCGAACATTTAATGGCCGGGTCAGCCGTATCGACGATTTCGCCCAGTTCACGCCCCGGGATGTGCATATGCCGGATGAGCGCCAACGCATGGTCTACGGTGTGACGCTGGCGCTGGATAATCCCGAGGGGCTGTTAAAGCCGGGAATGCCCGCCGATGCCTGGATTCGCTGGGATGCCGCTAAACCGTGGCCGAACCCGCTAACAGTGCCATCGGACTGAATCAGCATGGCTGACGCAACCGTTCTCCAAGCTCGTGAGCTGACGCGGCGTTTTGGGAAAATCTCCGCGGTGGAAGCTATCAATCTTACCGTGCAACGGGGTGAGCGCGTAGGGGTAGTGGGCTCGGACGGCGCGGGGAAGACCACCTTGTTGCAGATGCTGGCGGGTATTCTCGACCCCAGTGCGGGCAGTTGCCAGGTGTTTGGTTTGGATACGCGCAAGCAGTCTAAAGCCATCGCCGCCCGCATCGGTTATATGTCACAGGGGTTCACCCTTTATGATCGCCTGAGTGTGGAGGAGAATCTGGCGTTTGCCGCCCGCATTCGCGATGTGCCTGACAATTTATATCAATCGCACCGCAATGCGTTATTGAGCATGGCGGGCCTAACTGACTTTACGCAAAGGCCTGCTGGCAAGCTTTCCGGTGGCATGCGCAAAAAGCTCTCGCTCTGTACCAACCTGATTCATGAGCCGGAACTGCTTATTCTAGATGAGCCGGGGCTTGGCGTTGACCCGCTGTCGCGGCGCCAGCTATGGGATATGCTGGATCGTTTCCGGCAGCAGCAGATCACCACCCTTGTCGCCACGTCGTATATGGATGAGGCCATGCGTTGTGATCGCGTGATGTTATTGCGTGAGGGTCAGTTACTGGCGGATGCGGCACCGGCGATACTGCTTGAAAGCCTTCAGGAGCGGGTCTTCAACATCACCGTCGAATCACCATCCGTGGATTGGGATACTATCACCGCGGTATTGCGTCAAATGCGGGGGGTACGCTCCCTGCAACGTCTGCCGGACTGTGTGCGGTGTGTTACCGATAGCGCCGATTTCAAACTGCAGGCGATGCGCGAGCTGCCGGCTGGCACCGTGGTGAAACCGGCTGAGCCACAGCTTGACGATTTGTTTGTTCTGGATTCTTTCTCTGTTGAAGACTCTTTTACCGTTGAGGACTCTTTATCCGGCGTGGGCACCTTATCCGCTGCAGACGCGCACAAACCTGTTGCCGATTCGCCTGTAGATGGGTCTGTAGCTGTCACCGGGTTTGCAACCAATGGCAATCACAGTGGTGTACTAACGAAAAACCTCAGTGTCAGCTTCGACGATTTTATCGCTGTCGACAATATTACCCTGACTGTTGAGCGCGGAGAGTTGCTGGCGCTGCTGGGACCGAATGGCGCGGGCAAGACCACATTGATACGGGCCTGGTGCGGCCTGGTAGCGCTAACCGCAGGCGGTGCGACGGTGGCAGGTGAAGTGGTCGGTACGAACAATCGCAATTTGCGCCGACATATCGGCTACATGTCGC